>JAVEPB010000143.1 GCA_030922375.1 bacterium
CGCCCGGATGGATCAGGATTGGAACGTCGAGCGAAACCACCTTGTCCCAGAACACGTCCAGCGCCGGGTCGTCGAGATTTCGCCCCCGGACGTTCGTGCCGATTTTGACGCCCTTGTGGCCGCGTTTCACAGCGCGCTCGAGCTCCCGGGCCGCGGCGGGCGGGTCCTGCAGGGGGACAGCGGCGATGCAGCTGAACTTGCCGGGATATTTATCGGCGAGGGCGGCGAGGCCGTCGTTCATCGAGGAAGCGATTTCGGCCGCCATCCCGGCCTCGAGGAGATAGAAGGTCATGTAGGTGATCGCCGAGAGAACCTGGTGGTCGATGCCCATCTTCTTCATGTCCGAGAGGCGCTGTTCGGGGTCGATCGCTTCTCTCGGTATGCGGTTCTGGGACCGGACAACCTGGTTGGAGATTTCGTCCTCCCGGACGAGGATCTCCCATTTTTCGCCCCGCTCGATGCGCAGGGTGGGGGCGTAGCGGCCGTCGCGTAGCTCTTTCATGATTCCTTCGGGAACGATGTGAGCGTGGTGATCGATGATCAAGGCGTTTCCTTTCTAGCGTCCGGAAGCGGGAGGCGATTGTTATGCGGGGGGCCAGATTCGCTCCCCGAGGGTGGGCGAGCCCGGTGCGTGGATGAGGCTCTTCACGGCGTTGCGCGACCTTTCAATCGTTTCGGTGGTGAAATTTTCCTTGAGCGACTCGAGCGAGATCCACTCGTACATGATCGCGTGCTTGGCCCAGCCCGAGACGGAAACCAGATTGCGCGCTCCGACGCAGCCCGCCATCTCCTTCAGGCGGGGCATCCGAACCTGGGCGTACCAGGAGCCGAGTTCGTCCTCGTTTTCGCGGGCGTTGATGTTGAAAGAGCCCACCTGGATGGCGGGGCCGGGGGTGATGCCCGGCGAGCGGGTGGCGGCCTCGAAGCCGTCGATCCGGTTGTGCTCCATGAAGACACAGGAGCGCTCCCCCCCTCGCCGCCCGAGCATCTCCCGCTCCTCGGCGCCCCATTCCCCGGCGAGCTGGGCCGGGCTGGGGTCGAGGAAGGTGGTCGGAAGCTCCGCCCCGAAGAGGAGAAGATAGCCGTTTCCGGCGGGGACGCCGGGATCGCCGGTGTGGGTCAGGATACGGCTCTTGTGCGCTTCGCGCTCCTCGTCCCAGACGTTCTCGACGTGGGCCGCCCACAGGTAGCCGGGCCGCTTGAGGGCCTTGGGGAGATGAACCTCGTGGAGCCAGGAGAGGTACTCTTCCTTGCCGTCAGCGGGGAGATCGTACCAGGTCGCCCAAATGCCTCGGTCCATCGGAGGTCTCCTTCATGAAATCCGGATTAAAGGTGTCTATATTCAATGAGGTTCCCGATGCGCGCCGGCGCGGCCGCCGGATACATCCCTTGAAACCGTGTAGCGCTTTTCGGCGTCCGTCCGGAGAGGGCCGAGGGAAAACGCCTTCGCCCGGAGTGTTTCTGGTTGGCCTCTTATCCTTTATGATGCCTGTATCAGAAAATCCCGATGAATTAATGAGGAGCCGAGGCCTTGTACACAGCGACCGATGGAATCACGCTTCCCTCAACAATCGCCGGCTCGTTGCCGCGCCCCGGCTGGTTCACCGGAAACCTCGCCGGCCGCCCGTTTCGGGCGGCGATGGTGGACCGGACCTTCCGCGAGCAGTACCTCGATGCGGTTTCGGCCTTCATCCGCGATCAGGAGCGCGCGGGCATCGATATCGTCACCGACGGCGACGCGCGGTTCGACAACGACGAGGGCGGGCGCTCCTGGATCAGCTACGTGATGGAGCGCCTCGACGGCGTATCCGACTACCATTCCATCCAATATAAATATCCGCAAAGGAACACTCAAGCGATGGGCAGCATACTCTACGAGGTCCACAACTCGAGGATGCTCCCCATCGTGACGGGAAAGATAGGGCCCGGCCACATCGAGCTCCCCCAGCTCTGGCGCTGCGCCCAGCAGATGACGACGAAGCCGGTCAAAATAGGAATAGCGAGCCCGGAGCAGATCGGCCGGATGCTCCCCAACGTTCACTACGAGGATCGAAAAGAGCTCGTCGCCGAGTTGTCCGACATCATGAACGCGGAGTTTCACCGGCTCGCCGACGCGGGCGCCACCGTGTTCCAGGTCGAGGAGCCCTGGACCCACCGGTTGGATTACAAGGCCCCCGGCGCCGAAGTCGCCGCGGAGGAGAGCGTCGCGCTATTCAACCGGAGCGTGCGGGGGCTGCGCGGCAAACTCGAGCTTTGGTGCCACACGAGCTGGGGAAACCCCGCGCAGCAGCTCGGAGGCGGTTCCGGGAACGGCTATGGCCCCGCCCTCGGGTACATGAACGAGTTGGACGTGGACGTTCTCACCTTTGAGTGCGCGAGTGTGGATGGCGCCGATCTCGGGGAGATCGCCGGGAAAATCACGAAACCCAAGATCGGAATCGGCGCCGTTGACTCCCGGACGCTTCAGGTGGAGCGGCCCGAGGAGGTAGCCGCCCTGATTCGCAGAGGACTTGATGTGATTCCCGCCGATCGGCTGTGCCTCACGACCGACAGCGGTTTTGGCCGCGAGGGAATGGGCAGGAGACACGCTTTTTATAAGATGACCGCCCTCGTCCGGGGGGCGAACATCGTCCGCAGGGAGCTGGGGGCTCCCGAAGCCTATGTATCGGCGGCGGACGCCCGTTTCGCCATCGTGGACGGTGAGTGAGGCCGCGCCGCGCCGCTTTTTCTCCCTCTTTGGGGCTCCCGGCGTTCGTCTTTTTTGAAAGGAAGTTTTATGGCCAAGGTATTAAGCGTGAAAAATATTCCCACCGAATTGAAGTACGAGCCGGGTTTCGAACTTAAATTCGGAATCACCGACGAGACCACCGGCATCGAGACCGCCACCCTCGCCAGGACCCACTTTCCCGCCGGAAGCAAGAGCAAGCGCCACTACCATACCGAGGGGGATCTCATCTGGTACTGCATATCGGGGACGGCTGTTTGGTATATCGGGGAGGAGCAGGAGGAGATGGTGACCGAACCGGGAGATTTTATGTTCATCCCGAGAAACGAGATCCACTGCACCGCCGTACCGAGCCAGACGGAGCCCGTCGAGGGGGTCGGCGGATACGGGGGTTGCTCGAACCCCTACAAGAGCGGAAAGGTTTTCGTTGATTAGCCCCGGCGTGGGTTAGCTCCAGCGTGGATTAGCCCCGGCGCACCGAAGTTTCTGAAAATTCAGCCGGGGGAGAGGTCTCTTGCGGCGGATTAGTTCCGGAGGGCGTTCTCCCACCGGCCGCTCGGCAGGCGGCAGGCGGTGTCGATCCCGCGCCGGGTATAGATTCCGGCCCGGAGGGTTTGTTCGTACTCCCGGCAGAACTGCCCGCTCGCGTTCTTGAAAGCGGGTTTCGCCACCACCGCGCCCCTGATTCCCGTCCGGGGATTCGACCATTTCACCTGGGTCCATGACCGTACTTTTTCGAGCGCATATTGCGTGTTTTCGGAGAGAAGGAAGCGGTCGCTGTCTTCCAGATAAATCGACGGCGAATGGCTGTAGCCGCCGTGATGGTGGGAATTGGGGTAGTGATCGGGGGAGTGATGGCGGTGCCCGAGCAGGTAGGGGCTCAGGAGGAGAAAATGTAATCCGATGCCGAAGCGGTGCCTTCGCCTGGCTTCGGCTTCGCCGCCAAGAAAAAAGACGGAAAACGCCGCCGCGAGGGCCGCCGCAACCAGGATTTTCCTCATCGCTCCGAGACCGCTCATTTGGTCGGATCCCACATCGAATTCTCCGGGAAGTCCTGCGCTCCAGCCAGCGCATAGATTAGCAAAAAAAAGGGAATTTTGGCAGGAAATGTTATCGCTAAAAAGGTGAAACGGCGGGGCGCGGCGCTTCCGGTGAGAGCCGAGAGGTCTAGAACTCTTCTTCTTCGGATTCGGGGAATGCCTCCTCCATCGCGCTCAAAAAACCGCTTTTCTGCTCATCGGGGACATTGAGGGAAAATCCCATGTTCCAGGTGGGCGGGTCGTTGCCGTTCTCCGACCGCCAGGCCAAACTCGCCTGGCAGCCCATGAAGGACTTTCCGCTAACCTCGATTGTGCACTCAACCTCCTCTCCCACATCGAACAATCGCGGGGATTCTACCATGAAACCGCCGACGCTGATGTCCCGGGGCGAAAGGAGAACATCCGAGATGACGGGGGCGTCGATGAGGACGAGATTAGAGTACACCGGGTGGCGGTGAGAGGTCCGGTGTTCAACTCCAGGGGACATGGGTGGTCTCCTGTGGCCGGGGCGGGTCCGCTCCGGCGTTAGTCGGTTTGACTCCCGATGAGTGGGGAGCGGTCGAGGGCCCGAAGAAACCGGATTCATTCCCGGGCCGCGCGCGATCAACTTATTTTATCGAGCTGCGACCTTTTTTACCATTAAGGTTCCTGAAAACTAAAGGGATGAAAACAAGCGGCCAGATAGCGCTGAGGGCCCTGGACTCACCTCGTGAACTTTTCATCCGATGATAGCAGACCGGCGCGGGCCGGAGACCTCCCCGTCATCCCCAATAATTCAAATAGTTTAATTTCGAGGCAAAAACACTCATCATTAGTGACTCTCGTCACGTAATAATTCAGTGCGTATGATTGGAATGAGTGGTATTTTGGGAAAAAGAAAAATTGATCCGCACCGATAGACTGGGGCTCAAAAAAATGCACGCTATCAACGGATGGTCTGATTCCGGCGAGGGAGAGATGATATGACCGCCGAGGCTGGAGCGGGAAAAGGAACTGACCCCTCTCAAGTGAGGAGCCTGAACATCAGCCCCGCGATACCGGAAAACCTTCTGCGCCTGATCGCCAAGCTCCAGAAAAACTACCATTTCTTCTCGGATATGAGCGAGTTTGAGGTCAGCGACTTCCTCAAGATGTGCAAGCAGGAGACCTACGAGGAAGGGCAAAAAATCTTCAGCGAGGGTGACAGCGCCGACCATTTCTATCTTCTGGTGTCGGGCGAAATCATCATCTCCATCAAGGAAAATGAAGTGGCGCGTCTGGAGGCGGGTGAGGTCTTCGGAGAGATGGCGCTCCTCGAAGAGATACCCAGGACCGCCAGCGCCTCGGCGGCCTCGCACTCGGTCCTGTTTTTCATTCCCGTGAAGGCGCTGAGCACCAAGCTCCCGGCCTTGGCCTACAAGGTTTTGCTCGGGGTCGCGCATCAGATGTCGGCGAGACTCCGCGAAGCGAACGAGCACTTCAAGATTCCGAAAAAACCCGAGTCCAAGCCAGAGCCAGAGCCGGAAGTCTAGCCCGTGGGGGGCCTCCGCCGGAGGGCTCCATCCCCTCGGCGGCTTGCCGGTGATTTGTCCCTCAGTGTAATCTGATCCCATCGAAATCGAATTTGACGGGCATTCCAGCGGCCCTATCGGCCGCACCGTAAGGCTGTCCGCAAATCACGGAATGCGGCGTCAGTGCGCCACGCCCCCATTCCCTTGGAGGTTCGATCGACTCGATCATGGCGCCACCGGAGCCTGGGTCGAATGCCACCCGGTTGCCGGTGTCGCCCGTTAAAAAGGGGTTGAGCGAGTTCGTCGCCCTCCGCCCCGATACGTTCGAGTATCCCGCCGGGATCGTCGACGATGAACCCGATGTGGTGGATGCCGAGGGGGCTGCTCTTCCCGGGCGCGGCGAAGAAAACGGTAGTTATCAGGCGAATTTCTTGACCGGAATTATTTCATTCCAGATCATATCGAGGAGACGGAATAATGGCGGAGCGAGTGGGAATTGCCGGAATCGGTCTCATGGGGTCGGCCCTTTCGGCGCATCTCATAGAGGCGGGTTTCGAGGTCCAGGGGTTCGATGTAGACGGAAAACGGGTGGACGAGTTCGCCGAGCGCGGCGGCATCCCCGTGGAATCGCCGGCGGCGGCGGCCAAGGGCTCGCGCTGGATGGTCACCTCGCTCCCCACGAGCGACATCGTGCGCGAGGTGGTGTTCGGGGAGGGCGGCATCGTGGAGACGGCGGAGGAGGGAATGATCCTCGCGGACGCGACGACCTCGCGGCCCGAGGATTCCGAGCGGCTCGGGGCCGAGCTCGCCGAGCGGGGGATCCGGTTTCTCGACGCCGCCGTGAGCGGCACCAGCACCATGGCTTGGGAGAAGGACCTCATCATCATCGCCGGTGGCGAGAAGGAAGCCTTCGACGCCTGCCGCCCCTATTTCGATGCCATGAGCCGCGCGGCCTACCACATGGGCCCGGTGGGTTCGGGTGCGGTCTGCAAGCTGATCATCAATTTGATTCTCGCCGCCAATCGCCTTGCGTTGGGAGAGGGGCTCGTGCTCGGGACGAAGGCGGGGATGGATATGGAAACACTTCTCACGGTTCTCAAGGACGGCGCGTGCAGTTCGAAGACGATGATCGACAAGGGCCCCAAGATGCTTAACGCCGACTATTCGCCCCAAGGGCTGGTGCGCATTTCGCTCAAGGATTCGCGCCTCATGCTCGAGCAGGGCCAGCGCTTCGGCTCGCCTATGATGGTGACGAGCGTATGGTCCCAGGTGGCGCAAGCCGCCTACAACAAGGGGCTGGCGGAACAGGATTCGGTCGCTTTCTACGAGGTGTTGCGCGAAATGGCGGGCCTGGAGAACCGGGTCGATTAAAAGGAGGAGCCGGTGAACGATTCGGCGATCGGTTTCGAAGGGCAGAGCGTCATCGTCACGGGGGGTGCGACCGGCATCGGCGAGTCGTGCGCCCATCTCTTCGCCCGGCGAGGCGCGTCGGTCACGGTGATGGATTTCGACGCCCGAGGAGCGGAGCGGGTGGCCGGCGAGGTGCGGGCCGAGGGCGGGGACGTGGCCGCCTCGATCGTCGATCTCACCGACTTCGGGGCCACCCGGGACGCCGTCGAAGGCGTCCGCGGCCGCACCGGGCGCCTCGATGTCCTGGTTCACAGCGCCGGGGGCTTTCCGCGCTACATCAGTCTCATCGATATGCCGGTCGAGGACTGGGACGGCGTTGTGAACAACAATCTCAAGTCGATGTTTCACCTGCTCAAGGCGGCGGCGCCTTTGATGATCGAGGGGGGCTACGGCCGCATCGTCACGCTCTCGAGCGCGGCGGCCCGGTCGAGCAACCATTCGCCCCACTACACCTCGGCGAAAACCGGCGTCCTCGGCCTGACGCGGCAGGCGGCGCGCGAGCTCGGCTCCCACGGCATCACGGTGAACGCGGTGGCGCCCGCGAGCGTGAATACTCCCCGGACGATGGGCATGCGGACCGAGGCCCAGACCGAGAACATCCGGCGGATTACCCCCCTCGGGCGAATGTGCGAGCCCGAGGAGATCGCCTGGCCCATCGTTTTTTTGTGCAGCCGAGAGGCGGGCTATATCACCGGGGTCACCCTCGACATCAACGGCGGCTCGACAATGGTTTGAGAGAAGACGCCGGGCGCACTTCGGTCTCTCTGTCATTCGAGGTTATTCGATGCTCTACCGGACGCTGGGAAGCACGGGCCTGAGGGTCTCGGAAATCGCTTTCGGCTGTGGAGCGGTCGGCGGGCTGATGACGGACAATGACCGGCCGGACGAGCATCTCGAGGTCATCCGCCGGGCGCTGGAGCGGGGATTCACGCATTTCGACACCGCCTACTCCTACGGCGACGGGAAGTCCGAGGCCAACCTGGGCAGGGTGCTCGGGGAACTCGGCCCCGAGATCTCGCTTTCGACCAAGGTGCGGCTTGGCCCCGAGCGCCCGTTGGACCTGAAGGCGGCCACCATCGACTCCGTGGAGCGGAGCCTCGAGCGCCTGCGGAGAGACTCGGTGGACATCATCCAGCTCCACGACCACGTCGCTCCGGCGGACGGGGATTGGCCTCATTTCTCGCTGAGCCCAGGCGAAGTTCTCGGGCCGGGGGGCGTCGTGGAGGGGTTCGAGGAGCTAAGGGAGCGGGGGAGGGTCCGCTTTTTCGGTTTCACCGGGCTGGGCCAATCGGACTCGCTCCACGAACTCGTCGAAAGCGGAAGGTTTCACACCGTCCAGGTCTATTTCAACTTGCTCAATCCCACCGCGGCTTTTTCCGCTCCCGAGGGGTTCGAGGCCCAGGACTTCGGCCTGTTGCTCAACAAGGCGGCGGATCGGGGGATGGGCACTTTCGCGATTCGGGTGCTCGCCCGGGGTGCGCTGACGCCATCCCCCCGGACCGGGGAGAAGGAGCCTCGCGCGCTTTCCCCGGGTTCCGGATATTTTCGCGACATCGAAAGGGCTCGAAAGCTGGACTGGCTGGCCGAAGAGTCGGGCGGCCCGATTAATCAGGCGGCTTTCCGGTTCGCTCTGATGCGGCCCGAGTTTTCGACGGTTCTCGCCGGTTGCGCCAGTGTCGGAGAGGTTGACGAGACCGCGGTCTGCTCCGGCGCCGCCGGGCTTTCGGATGAGGCCCTCACCCGACTGAAAGCGCTATGGAAAAGCGATTTTGCCTGAATAATTTTTTTCAAAACGCCGGGCCCGGCACGGGCGGGCGGAACAGGAGGAAATATTATGCAATTATCCGATGAACACAGGGCACTTCAGCAGATGGCGCGCGATTTCGCCGAGAAGGAAATCCGGCCCATCTCGGCCGAGCGGGACCTCATCTCGGACCCCAAGGAAACTTTCGACTGGGAGATCATCAAAAAGGGCTCCGCCCTGGGGCTTCGCACCCTCGCTGTCCCGGAGCGCTTCGGCGGCCCGGGCGTGGACCTGATGGGCCAGGCCCTGGTTATCCTGGAGTTGGCCCGAGGGGACGGCGCCATTTGCAAGACCTTCAGCCAGAACTGGAAGTTCACTCCCTGGCTCACCGAGCGCGGCACCGACGAGCAGCGCGAACGCTTCCTGCCCCAATTCATGGAGAACGACGATTTTTTGCTCGCCTCGGGAAACACCGAGCCCGACGCGGGTTTTGATAATCGCTATTCTCCACCCGATTACCCCAAGGCGGGCTACAAAATGTCGGCCGTCCGGGACGGCGACGATTGGATGCTGAACGGTATGAAGCATTTTATCGCAAACGGCGGTGTGGCCAGCCTTTACATCATATCCACCCGCACCGACCCCGATGTTCCCATCAAGGATGGAACCACCCTGTTCCTGGTCCCGAAAGACACGCCGGGATTCAGCATCGGCCGCAGGCACAATAAGGTCGGCTGGCGTTTTTACCAGAACGCCGAACTCATCTTCGAGAGCTGCCGCGTCCCCGACGCCAACCGCCTGTTGGGGGTGAACGAGGGAAGGCATTACCGAGGGGAGGGGGGGTCGGGGTTCAACGACATCGAACTCTCCGGGAACCTTCTGGGAATCGCACAGGCCGCCTACGAGCACGCTATCGAACACGCCCGGAACCGCTTCCAGGGGGGCAAAATCATCATCGAGCACCAGGCGGTGAAGCTCAAGCTGGCCGACATGTACATGCGGCTCGAGGCGGGCCGGAGCTACTACTTCAAGGTGGTGGAGGACTGCCAGGATGGGGATGTCGAAGGGGATTCGGCGTCCAAGCAGCTCATGAAGGTATTCGCCACCGAGGTGTCGCAGAGTGTCACGCGGGACGCGGTAGAGATTTTCGGGGGAATGGGTGTCATGAAGGATGCCCCCGTCGAGAAGCTCATGCGCGACGCGAGCGTACTCACCCACCTGGCGGCCGGCACGGTCAACACCCTGATGGCCGCCGAAAAGCTGACGTAGGTTAAGGAAAATTACTGTTTATTCATAATTATCCATAGTGGAGAGGGGGCGGCATGCAATATCCGTTTACCGATGATCAGTTGGCGATCGCGGAACTCACCCGGAATTTCATGGAGCGCGAGGTGGCTCCCGTCGCCGTGGAGATCGACGCCCGTCCGGATCCCAAGGACTGCTATCCCAGGGAATTGATTAACAAGGCCTCGAAGCTGGGCCTCCGCACCATCGCGATTCCCGAGGAATACGGCGGGATGGACGCGGACCTGTTCACGAAAACCCTCGCGCTCTGGGAGGGCGCCCAAATCGAGATCGGCACGATCAAGTGCCTGAGCCAGTGCTGGAAGGCCACCACCGTTGTCAGCAAGGCAGGTACCAAGGCCCAGAAAGACCGCTGGCTCGCCAATTTCGCGGCCGACGACGATGCCGTCTGTTCGCTGGCCTCGACCGAACCCGACCACAGCACGGAAAACCGCCTGCACGGCAACGACCCCAAGCTGGGGATGCGGACGATGGCGGTGAAGGACGGGGATCATTTCGTCATCAACGGGGCGAAGCGATATACCTCACTCATCGGCGAGTCGCGGCTGATCGTTCTTTACGCCCGGACGGACCCGGATGTCCCGGTCAACAAGGGCATGACGGCGTTTCTTCTGGACGGCTCTGAAGAGGGCGTCACCTACGGCCGCACCCACAACAAGATGGGCTACCGCCTCTACCCGAACCGCGAGAGCTACTACGACAACGTCCGCGTTCACAAGGACGATATACTCGGAGAGGTGAACGGGGCCGCCGCGGTTCGCGCGCACGCCTTCCGGGGAAGCGCCGAGCTGGCGGCCTGCAACACGGGCCTCGCCCGCAGCCTCTATCAGATTTGCTACGACCACGCCAAGGAGCGCGTACAGGGAGGTAAACCCATCATCGAGCACCTCACGGTGCGGCACATGCTCGCCGAGATGATCATGAACATCGAGGTGGCCGAACAGTTCATGTGGCGCATCTGCTGGGGGGCGGAGAACGACGATAGCTACACCTCGCGCTTCACCCGATCGGGCAAGGTGTTCAGCGACAAGGTGGGTCTCAAGACGATTGAGCTGGCGCTGGACGTTCTCGGCGGAATGGGAATTATGCGTGACAGCCCGAGCGAGAAGATTGTCCGCGATATTTTGACGTTCCTGCACGGCGACGGCACCGACTCGGCCTGCTTGCTCGAGGCGGCGAACACCCTGGAGACCCCGGCCTGATCGGGCCAGGCCGGAAAGGCTCTCTTCGGACGGGCCGGGAGAAAATTTCGAAATACGCCGGGATATAAGGGAATCGGCTTGGGTATATCCAATCAGGACAGATTGACCAACGGCGGATCCCCGCTGTGGCCGACACCCGTGGGCTGTGGCCGGGCTCCGGGCTGTCGATTGGCGGCTCAAAAAGTCGGGGCAACCGATTTTACGATATGGTCCCCGGGGTTTATTGGTGATAAAATAATTCTTTCCGTGGGGGTGGGGGAACCTCGCGGCAGGCCAAATTCGCCGGTGAAAGTCCGGGGCCGTCCGCCCCTTTTTTACCGTTGAGCCGGCTTCATGGCTTTGTGCACGTCAAGCGCGAGAGGAGATCGCGAATGGCCGATCCGAGCGGAGGCGGCAGCGCGCCGATCAAAGACGACCCGCACTACATCTCGAACCTGCAGCGCAACTACACCTTTTTCGCGGATATGGGCGACGATGAGATCTATCAACTCCTCCGCATGTGCGACCGCCAAACTTTCGAGGCGGACGATACGATATTCAACGAAGGAGACGCCGCCGATACGTTCTTCCTCATCCTCTCGGGCGAGGTCGTCATCGAGGCCGGGGAGAAGGAATTTTCCCGCCTGAAGTCGGGTCAAATTTTCGGCGAGATGGGAATCCTCGAGCAGGTTCCGCGCAACGCCACCGCCCGGGCGGGCGAGAAGTCAGAGGTTTTTTCCGTTGCCCGGGACGTTCTCGCGACAAGATTACCCACCCTTGGATTCAAGATCGCCTGCCACATTGCTCTCCAACTATCCAACAAGCTTCGGCTCGCGGACGAGGAGCTGAAAAAAATGCCCCCCTCCGGTGGTTAACCGAAGGAGGGCGCTTCCTGGAACCCAAATCCGGGAGATACGGCCAATCCCGAAATAATTCATTACGAAACTAGCTGTTGGACGTAGCGGGCGGCACCCACATTCCTCTTCTGATGGTTTCGTTCAGCCGGTCTTCATGGGTGGGCGGGGAGACTCCGCCCCGGAGGCGCTGGGAGGCTTCCTTGCTCATCAAATCGAAGATTCGCCGCTCCCTTTCCTTCATCAGCCGGGACCATTCCTTGAGTTCGGATTTTTTCCCGGTGTCGGCGGCGGAACTCATCACCTCGCGGAACAACTCTCTTCTGTAGTTCGTCATTTCGCAACTCATTTCGGGCGCGGAAATAAAGCGTGAAAACAATTATTTTAAGACGGAAATTGGGGCGAAGGATATTATGGGAACCATTTTATTATATTTCCGGAGGATATCAAGAGAAAACAAGCGGTTTTGAGAGGTGCGCCCCCTGCAAGGCGCCGCCGGCAGGGAGGTAAAACCGCATATTTAACCAATTTATAACAAGAACATGACACAATCCTGTCATTTACCTTGCGAACAATTGGTAGATTCACAATCAGTGGCCGAACCCTACCAAGGACCTCGCCATAAGAAATTCCCGAGGAATTTCCCCCTTCCCTCCTAACTCCTGCCGGGCCACTGAGTGGGGTGCCAAGCCCCACTCTTTTTTTGCCCAAAATTACATTTTAAGTAGTTGATAAATAAGGAAATACTCAATGGGCGCGGAGCGGGGCCATCGCGTGGGGCGCGATGTCACTCGCCCGCGGCAATATCCCGGATTATCTCCTCAAGGACCTCGCCGGCTCTGTCGTTTGAAACCTGACAGGTCCCGGCCGCCTCGTGGCCGCCGCCGCCGAACCGGAGCATCCCCACCCCGATATTGAAGCGGGAGGTCCGGTTGAAAATCGATTTGCCGACCGCAAACACAGTGTTTTGCCTATCCTTGCCCCACATGACGTGAATCGAGATATTCACATCCGGAAACAAAGCGTAGGGAATAAAGCGGTTTCCAGCCATGATCAACTCCTCCTCCCGGAGGTCCATCACGAGAATATTTCCCCGAAGACTGGCGCATTTCCGGATTTGATTCCTGAAGGCCTCCTCGAGGACGAAGTAGCGGTTCGAGCGCTCGGTGACGTCGAGCAGCTTCATGACCTGTTCGATGGGATGATTCCGGCAGTAATTGGTTAGTGCCAGCGCCAGCGCCTGATTGGATTTCGCGAAGTTTCTGAAACGGCCGAGTCCGGTGCGCGGGTCGAGAATGAAGTTGAGAAGAATCCAGCCCCTCGGGCGGAGAATCTCCTCCCGGGTGAACTGGCCGGAGTCCGCCTTGTTGACCGCCGACACCATCTCTGCGGTGTAGTCCGGAAATCCCGAGGCGCCGCCGAAATGCTCGTAGACCACTTGGGAGGCCGAGGGCGCATCGGGATCGAGGATGAAGTTTTCCTTCGGCTCCAAGCGGCGGGTCTCGCTCAGGTGGTGGTCGAAGGCGAGGTGAACGCCTTCGGCGTAGGGGAGGTTGGTGGTGATGTCCCCGGTGGTGACGGCTATCTTGCCGTCCTGCATGTCCTTGGGGTGGACAAATTCGATTTCCCCGATCATGCCGAGTTCTTTGAGCAAGATGGCGCTGACGAGGCCGTCGAAATCGTGCCGGGTGATCAGGCGGTATTTCTCCCGCGCGCTCATCTCTTTTGTTCCTCGTCTCGGGGCGTCTAAAGACACTTTCTTAGAGTGGGTAGCGAAATGTCAAGACCCCGGATTGGCCAGGCCAGCAACCTGCCAAGCCGGGAGTTGCCAACCCGGGAGCCGGGCGGCTCGCTTCGCCGGGATTGCACCCGGCGGGTTGCGGCCCGCGTGCCGCCCCATTATGTTGTGCCATCATCCATAACCGGAGATTTCAGGTGCCGATCACCCTCATCGAGAATTTCAGGGCCGTTTTTTACGCCCCATTCTACGCCGCTTTCGCACTGGGCGCCTACGAGGACGAGGGCGTCGAGGTCGAGCACAAGACCTCCCCCGCCCCCTCCGATACGGCGAAGGCTCTGCTCGCGGGCGGGGGAGACGTAGCCTGGGGCGGCCCCATGCGGGTGCTTGTCGCGGGAGACGCCGATCCCGCCTGTGGATTGGTCTCTTTTTGCGAGGTCGTGAGGCGGGACCCCTTTTTCATCGTCGGGCGGGGGCCCGCGCCCGGCGAGAGCGTATCGGAGTTGATGGAGGGGCTGATGGACAAACGGGTGGCCACCGTCAGCGAGGTTCCGACGCCCTGGATGTGCCTCCAGAACGACCTTCGCCGGGCGGGCGCCGACCCCGGAGCGCTCGACCGTATCGCCGATCAGTCCATGGCCGAGAACGCGGCGGCGCTTCGGGCCGGGGAGATCGACGCGGCCCAGGTGTTCGAGCCCCTGGCCGCGGAGTTGACCGGGCAGCCCGAACTTGAAATCTGGTACGCGGCGGCGGACCGGGGTCTGACCACCTATACGACGTTCAACACGACGCGCGCTTTCATCTTGCGCGAGCCGGACGCCCTTTTGGCGATGACGCGGGCGATGCACCGCACCCAGAAATGGATCGCCTCCCATGACGCCGGGGCCTTCGCCGAGTGCATCGTCTCATATTTCCCCGATCTGCCCCGGGAGATACTCACCGCCTCTCTCGGCCGCTACCTCTCGCTCGGCATCTGGAACGATTCGCCCGTCATGGAGCGGGAGGGCTACGACCGGCTCCGCGAGGCTTGTATTTCCGGCGGTTTGATTCGCTCGGGGATCCCCTACGGGGAGGGCGTCGATATGCGGTTCGCCGAGGCGGTCAGCAAGGAAAATCCGGCCCCGATCTAGCTTCTCCGGGCGGCCCGGTTCCCCCGCCCGCTACTTTTTTTTTGTTTCATCATCGTGAGGAAAGGACATGAGCCCAGAGAGCGAAAAATCCCTGGCGGATCAAATCGCCGAGCGCCGCGGAAGGCGCTACCCGGCCCATGCGTTTATCGCGGAGAAGTTTCCCGACTACATGGAAGCGCTTCTCCACCTGGACGAGGTGATCCGCAAAAAAGAGCGGCTCTTCGACGAGAAGACGCACGAATTGTTCCACATCCTCGCCCTGGCGGTGGCCGGGTCGAATCCCCACAACCAGCCCCACCTGAAGCAGCACTTGAAAAAAGGGCTCGAGCTCGGCCTCAGGCCCGAGGAGATCGGTGAAGCGCTGATGGTGTGCGTGAACCCCTGCGGCGCGAAAGTGCTCACCTACGGGGTGACGTGCATGCTCGAGGCCATGGCGGAACTCGAGTCCGGCGGCTGGCGGCCGCCGGAATAAGCGCGGTCCCTAGGCCGTGGCGTCGATCACCTCTTTTCTCGGGGGGGTGTAGATGCCGATGTAGGTGATCGGGGTGTGGGCCTCCAGGCCGTGAAGCGCTCCCGCCGGTATATGGACGACTCCTCCGGCCTCGATCTCCCGGCTCTCGCCGCCGACGGTGAACCGCGCCTTTCCTTTTTGCAGATAGACGAGCTGTTCGTTGTCGTGGGTGTGCTCCTGGGTGGTCCCCGCCTCCCGTTCGACGTAGACGAGCATGACATCCTTTCCGACCACCAGCCGCCGCTTCCGGCCGGGCATGTCCTGCTCCTTCACCTGGTTCAGATCGTAGAAGTGTTGCATCGGGTTCTCCTGATAAGGGTTCCTGGAAAAAAAGAGGGTGAATGGCGCCCCCGGAATATATCCCAGGCCGGCCACGGCCGTGGTAACACAGCCGGGGGCAGCCCCCCGCCGGGGGTTGCGCCAGCAACGTCATCCCACTTACCTTGTCGTTATCATCTTTCATTCGCTTTTCGCCCGCCACCGCGCGGAAAACCGCCGGACCGGCCAGCCGGGCCGGTCAGCCGGCCTGTCGAAAGAGCGGGCGGATTTCACCGCACCTGGGGAGCTTCGTATGTCACGTATGCCGGTTATGCCAATTGATGAGCTCGACGAGCGCCAGCGCAGGATCCACGACTCGATCGTCTCGGGCAAGCGGGGCGGGTTTCGCGGTCCGTTTCACATGTGGGTCCACAGTCCGGGGTACCTGGAGGTGCTCGAGAAGGTGGGGGCCTATCTCCGCTACGACAGCGCGCTTCCGCCGAGGCTCAGCGAGATGGCGATTCTGATCACCGCCCGCTTCTGGACGGCCCAGTACGAGTGGTTCGCCCATGAGCCCCACGCCCTCAAGGGCGGTCTCGACCCCGCGATCATCGCGGCCATCGCCGAGCGGAGGCGCCCGGAGAACATGAAGCCCGACGAGGAGGCGCTCTACGATTTTGCCACCTCGCTTCACGAGACTCACGCCGTGAGCGACGCCGTCTACGAGGCGGCCGCCGCGCAGTTCGGCAACAACGGTGTGATCGATTTGATCGGGCTCATCGGCCACTACACCTCGGTGTCCATGACGCTGAACGCCTGCGAGGTGCAGATTCCGGACGGAAAGGACCTCCCTTTGTCCGCCTGAAATCCCGAAAGGAGCCACCGCGATGGCAGGATCGAACTTGATGGAAATGGAGGGCGCGGCGGCCCTCGTCACCGGAGCGAGCCGGGGGCTGGGCCGGGTCACGGCGCTGGCGCTGGCCGACGCGGGGGTGGACCTCGCCCTGGGCGCGACGCGCGAGGATCTCCTCGAAGAGACGGCCGAGGCCGTCCGGGCGAAGGGCCGCCGGGCGGTGGTCTGCCCGCTCGACATGGCCGACCCGGCCTCGGTGCGGGGAGCGGTCGAGGGGGCGGCGGCGGCGATGGGCCGCCTCGATATACTCGTCAACGCGGCGGGGGTGTGCCCGCGCGTCTCGGCGGTCGACACCTCGGACGAGGAGCTCGAGCACACCTTCGCCGTCAACGTTTACGGCGCCTTCCGCCTGTGCACGGCGGCGGTCCCCCACATGCGAAAGCCAGAGGTCCAGAAAACCGGCGGCGGGCGCATCGTCACCTTCGGCTCGGTCGCCGGACTGCGCGCCCGGCCCGGCCTGCCCGTCTACGGGGCCTCGAAGGCGGCGGTTCACAGCCTCACGAAAACCTTCGCCGCCGACTGGGCGCCTATGGGAATCCGGGTGAACGCCATCGCCCCCGGACAGTTCGACACCGACATGGGGGCTCCCCTGATAAACAACCCCGAGGCGCTGGCGGCCTACGTGAAGAAGATGCCCCTGGGCCGAATTGGCTCGCCCGAGGAGATGACCTCCCTCGTGGTCTATTTGTGCTCGCCGGCCTCGTCCTACGTCACGGGCGCTCTTTTTGTGATGGACGGCGGCCTCACATTGCAGTGAGTTTTTCTTCAGCGATCCCCGAAATCCCGAGAGGATAGTCATGGCGCGAAAATACCGCATCGGCGTCGATGTGGGCGGCACCTTCACCGACCTCGTCGTCGCCGACGAGGGGGGGCGGCTGATCTGCCTGGCCAAGGCGCCCTCCCGCCCCGGCAGCCCCGAGGAGGGTGTGATCGACGCCCTGGGTCGCGCCGCCGACTCTCTTGGAATCGATACCCCGTCCCTTCTCGGCGGCTGCGAGCGCTTCGTCCACGGCACGACGGTGGCGACGAACGCCCTCCTCACCCGGCGGGGGGCGAAGGTGGGCCTGCTCGCCACCGAGGGTTTCCGCGATGCGCTGGCCATCCGCCGGGGCATCCGGGAGAACGTCTGGGACCACCGCGCCCCATACCCGCCCCAGCTGGTTCCGCGCTATCTCCGCCTCCCTGTGGGTGGCCGGATAGACTGGCGGGGTGAACCACTCGCCCCCCTCGAGGAGGCCGGCGTCCGCGCGGCGGTGGACCACTTCGCACGGGAGGGCGTGGAGGCCGTCGCTGTTTGTCTGTTCAACGCCTATCTCAACCCCGCGCACGAGGAGCGGGCCGGGGAGATTCTCTCCGAGGCGCTGCCGGAGGCGTTCATCGTTCTCTCCTCCCGCGCCGCGCCGATCATGGGCGAGTACGAGCGCACATCGACGGCGGCGGTGAGCGCCTTTCTCGGGCCGCGCATATCGGCCTACCTCGGCGGGCTCGAGGAGGTCCTCGCGCGGATGGGCTACCGGGGGCCGCTCATGCTTCTCCAGAGCAACGGGGGAATGGCCACCGTCGCCCACTGCCGCCGCCATCCCGCCGCGCTCGTCCTCTCGGGCCCGGCGGCGGGCGCGGCGGCGGGGCGCATCTACGCCGCCGAGAGCGGCATCGGAGACGCCGTGTTCTTCGACATGGGCGTCACCAGTTGCGACGTGACCCTCCTGCGCGGCGGGCGTCCGGGGATGGTCGACCGCTCGGCGGTGGGCGGCTATCACGTCGCCCTTCCCTCGGTCGAGGTCCACACCATCGGGACCGGCGGCGGGACCGTCGTCTGGGTGGACTCCGGCGGGGGGCTGCGGGTGGGACCAGAGAGCGCGGGGGCGGAACCGGGTCCGGCGAGCTACGGCCGTGGGGGCGGGCTTCCCACCCTGACGGACGCCCACCTCCTTCTCGGGCGGCTCGACCCGAGCGGGCTGCTCGGCGGCGAGATGCCGCTTTCCAGCGATCTGGCCGAGGAGGCGTTCTCGGCCCACGCGGCGAAGGCGCTCGGAATGACCGCGCAGTTAACAGCGGCGGCGGCGGTCCGCCTGGCGAGCCGCCAGATGGCCGGTGCCGTCCAGACCATCTGCGCGAGGCACGGGGCCGACCCGCGCCGGATGGCGCTGGTCGCGGGCGGCGGCGCGGGGGGGCTTTCGGCCCCGGCGGTCGGGCGCATCTGCGGGATGTCGCGGGTGATCGTCCCGCGTGAGGCGGCGGGGGCCTGCGCCGTCGGGATGGCCGGGAGCCCGGTGCGCTACGACCGGCTGAGGAGCCGCACCCTCCGGCTGGGGGAGATGGACGGCGCCTCCCTGAAGGGGGAGCTGGACAGCCTCCGGGATGAGGTCGCCTCGGAGATTGAAAAGGCCGGAAGTGATCTCAAGCGTTTCTCGTTCACCCCGGCGGTGGACATGCGCTACCCGGGCCAGGCATGGCATCTGACTGTCGAGGTCGAGGCCGTGGACCTGGCCGGTGATCCTACTGGAGAGATCGCCCGCCGCTTTCACGCCCTCCACGAGGAGACCTACGGCCACCACCGGCCGGGCGAGCCGGTCGAGGTTACCGGGTTCAGGGTGCGCGCCGAGGCCCCCGAGGAGGGCCTTGCTTTTGAGCCGCCGCCCGGGGGAGGGGAGGTGGTCCCCGAGCCCGTCTCCCGGCGCCGGGTTTATTTCGAGTCGGTGGACCGCTGGGAGCAGGCCGCCGTCTACCGGGGGGACGGCCTGGGCGCCGACTCGCGGGTCGAGGGGCCCGCCATCGTCGAGGAGCCGACCACCACCGTTCTCGTCGAGCCGGGCGACACCCTCCGCCTCGGTGGCGGAAGCGCGTTCGTCATCGATCTGGCCTCCTCCGGAGCGGCTCTCGCCGAGCCAGCCTCCGCCGGTGAAAAAGAAGACGCCGCCGGCGAAAACATGGCCGACCCCGTCACCCTCGCCATTTTGCAACAGCGCCTCGATGTCATCGCCCGCGAGATGGGCATCATCATGCAGCGCACCGCCCGCTCCACCATCTTCAGCCAGGCGCACGATTTCTCCTGCTTCATCTGCGACGCCGGGGGAAGGCTCATCTCCCAGGCGGACGGGCTGCCCATCCACACCGGCAGTGGCGGATTCGCGGTGCGCGGAGTTTTAGGGGATTTCGCCGGCGAAATTCACCCGGGCGATCTGTTCCTCCTGAACGACCCCTACATGGGCGGGGGAAACCATCTGCCCGACTGGACGGTCATCGCCCCCGTTTTCGTCGAGGGCGCTCTCGCCGGGTTTGTCTGCAACCGCGCGCACCAGGTGGACGTGGGCGGCGGAGTGATCGGCACCTATAACTCGGATGCCACCGAAATTTTTCACGAGGGCTTTCGCATCACCCCGGTGAAAATCCACGAGCGGGGCGAGCCGCGCGAGGATCTGGTCCGCCTCATCCTCGCGAACACCCGCGCCCCCGAGGTCATCGCCCACGATTTCGCCGCCATGGTGGGCAGCACCCGGGTGGGGTCGGCGCGGCTCGCAGAAATCGGAGGGGAGATGGGCCGGGCTCCGCTGGCCGCCGGGCTCGCCGGGCTGCTCGATTACTCCGAGGCCCTCATGCGCGCCGAGCTCGCCCAGATCCCCGACGGGGTTTACACGGCCACCGAGTACATGAACACGGATTGTTTCGAGCCGGCCGAAATTCCCGTCAAACTCACCCTCACGAAAAAGGGGACCGATCTCACCGCGGATTTCACGGGCTCGGCCCCCCAGATGAAGGGCTACAAGAACAGCCCGATCGCCAACACCTGCTCGGCCCTCTACGTCGGCCTCTCCTCGATGATGGACCCCCTGATTCCCCACAACGAGGGCACCTACCGGCCCGTCGAGATCATCGCGCCCGAGGGGTCCGTGGTGAACGCCTCGTTCCCGGCTCCGGTGACGCTGTGCACCGTGTTTCCGTCCCACGAGATCGCCCAGTGCGTCTGGAAGGCGATGGCCGGGGCGGTGCCGGGCCGCGTCTCGGCGGCCTGGGGCAAGACCGCCTATCCGGTGACGGCGGGCTTCGACGAGCGCGGGGAGTTTTTCGTCGTCTACCACTGGGGCGGCGGGCCCGCCGCGGGGGCCGTCGAGGGGAGGGACGGGTTCCCGCTCATCGGCAACATGCCCACCCTCGGGGCGCTCACCATTCCCAACCTCGAGCACTACGAGCAGGACTACCCCGTCCGCTTCATCCGCCAGACGCTTCGCCCGGACGGCGGCGGCCCCGGCCGCTGGCGCGGGGGGACGGGGGTCATCTACGAGTGCGAGATGCGGGCGCCGGTCTCCTGCTCGACGCGGGGCGAATCGTGCCGGACGGTGACGACGTTCGGCCTCGAGGGCGGCGGCCCGGGCGCCATCGCCCGGGTGATGTTCGGCGCGGACGCCGCGGGCGGTTCGGACGGCGCGGCCTCGCTCGACGATCTTCCCCAGTACGCCAACGTCGATCTCCCCCCCGGCAGGCTCCTGATCGAGGGCCCGGGCGGGGGCGGCTTCGGCGAGCCATTCACCCGCCCCTCTGATCTCGTCGCCGCCGACGTGCGGGACGGGCTGGTGTCGGCCGAGAGTGCGAAAAAAGATTACGGCGTCGTCGTGGACCCCGAGACGTTTGAGATTGATGAGGAAGGGACGGAGGCGGCGAGGGGGAGGGTGGCCGGAATTTGAGATATGGTGCGCGTTGCCGCATAATTCAATGTTACTTGTGAAAATATAAAACCACTCGACAGCCGCCGCCTTCGCGGCAGCCGCGTCGCGGTTGCAGCGCTTTATCCGATTAACGGGAGGGGAGCCCATGATCATCGAACGCGATTTGCCCATCAAGATGGACGACGGTGTGGTGTTGCGCGGCGACGTTTACAGGCCGGACACCAGGAAAAAGGTGCCGGTGGTCATGGCCGGCGGCCCCTACGGCAAGGGCGTCAAGTACCAGGAGCACTACAAGCCGCTCTGGGATTCGCTGGTGAAAATGCACCCGGACGTATTGTCCGGCTCGCGGCACCGCTGGCTGACCTGGGAGACGGTGGACCCCGAGATATGGGTGCCCTGGGGCTATGCCTGCGTGCGCATCGATTCGCGCGGCGCGGGCCGCTCCCCCGGTTATCTCGATATTTTTTCGCCGCGCGAAACGCTGGATTTCGCCAACGCCATCGAGTGGGCGGGCCGTCAACGCTGGTCGAACGGCAAGGTCGGCCTCAACGGCGTCTCCTACTACGCAATCAACCAATGGCAGGTCGCCGCCCTCCAGCCCAAGCACCTGACGGCGATGATCCCCTGGGAGGGCGCCGCCGACCATTACCGCGACTGGGCGCGGCACGGCGGCATCCTCTCGAACAAGTTCATGGAGATTTGGTATCCGCGCCAGGTCGAGACGGTGCAACACGGCAACCCGAAGGGGCCGCGCGACCACTGGATGAAGACCCGGGCGACGGGCCCGGCGTCGCTGTCCACCGAAGCGCTCTCTGAGAACAGGGCCGACACGCTCGAGAATTTTCGCGTGCGCGAGATGGACGACGACTGGTACCGCTCGCGCTCCCCGGACTGGTCCAGGGTGAGGGTGCCGTTTCTGAGCGCCGCCAGCTGGGCCGGCTTCGGCCTGCACCCGCGCGGCAATTTCGAGGCCTTCACCCAGGCCGCCTCGAAGGAGAAGTGGCTCGAGTGTCATCCGGGCCGCCACGAGGAGTGGTTTTATCTTGAGTACGGGATGCAGCTGCAAAAGCGCTTCTTCGACTATTACCTGAAAGGGGAGCGCAACGGTTGGAAACGGGAGCCTCGGGTGTGGCTCAATCTCCGGCGGCCGTTCACGAACGAGGTGGAGTTGCGCAAGGAGGGCGAGTGGCCGCTCAAGAGCACGAAATGGACCAAGCTGTATCTCAACGCGGGCGGCAAGGGAAAACTCGACTGGACGGCGCCGAAGGTCAACCGCTCGAAGACGTTCCGGGCGCTGACGCGTGGTGTGACCTGGATGTCGCCGCCGCTCACGCAGGAGACCGAGATCACCGGGCCGATGATGGCCAAGCTTTTCGTCTCCTCCTCCACCGGGGACGCGGACCTTTTCGTCACGGTGCAGGCTTTCTCGCCGCGGGGAAGAGAAGTGTATTTCCAGGGCACGGTTGACCCGAAGACGCCGCTCGCCCAGGGTTGGCTGCGCGCTTCGCACCGTAAGCTCGACCCCGAACAGTCAACTCCGTGGCGCCCCTATCACACCCACGACGACAAGCAGCCGCTGACACCCGGCCGGATTTACGAGCTCGACGTGGAAATCTGGCCCCAGTGCATCGTGTTGCCGAAGGGATTCCGCCTCGCCGTCAATATTTCCGGTCAGGACTTCGACAGGCCGGGGCCGTCGGTCGAGGCCTATGTGCCCTCGCGCGGCTCGGGACCGTTTCTGCACGATCATCCGGCCGATCGGCCTGCGGAGGTCTTCGGCGGCCGAACGACCCTGCACACGGGGCCGAAACACAAGGCGCACCTGCTGTTGCCGATCATCCCCAAAAAAAGGCGCGGCGCGGCGGGGAAGTAGGCTGTAAGGGGCGGACCTGAGAGGGATCGTTTTTTTCCCCTAATGGAGAAAACCGCTTATACACCATTATTTTGGATGGAAGGGGTGCCTAAGCGGTGTTTTTATCGTACTTGATGGCCCTTCCTGTTAGATGCTCCAACCGAGGAAGGGGTAAATTGGTCGAAGCTTGAAATGGGGAGAGCGTTGCCGCTTATTTCCAGTTAATATCTTGGACAGATTTCTTTATTTCAAATTCTATGTTTTCGGCCTTTTTTTGAGGGGTTGTGGCAGATGGTGAACCCAGCTATTCCCGATGAAGAGATGAGCAACCATGTCGACGAGGACCTGCGCCGGATGTCGAAAGTTTTCCGGGACGCGGCCGACCCCATCCTCATCGAGGACCTCGACGGCATCGTGATCGAGATGAACGGCGAGGCCGAGGCCTCCTACGGCTGGAGCCGGGACGAGCTGATGGGCAAGCCCATCAAGACCATCGTGCCGCCCGATCGCCACGGGCAGGCCGACGATGCGCTCGAGCGCTGCAAGGCGGGCGAGGACGTGCGCAACATCGAGGGGCTCCGGTGCTCCAAGGCGGGTCGGGTCATCCCCGTTCTGCTCACCCTGTCATTGCTGCGCGATGAGAGCGGAGAGCCCGAGGCCGTCGCCACCATCGCCAAGGACGTATCCGAGCAGAAACAGGCCGAGGAGGAACTCCGGGACCACCAAGACCATCTCGAAGATATGGTCAAGGAGAGAACGGCTGAGTTGGAAAAAACCATGAAGCAGGCACAGCAGTTCAACAAGATGGCGATTGACCGGGAGCTGCGGATGATAGAGTTGAAGAAGGAGATCAACGAGCTTCTGAAAAAAATCGGCGAAGAGCCTAAGTATGCTATCTTCAATTGAATCGAAACCTGGCCGGAGATTTTCTTTTTACTTCTTTTTCTCATCCATAATGAGTTCCTTTTTCAGGTCCCGGATACGGCGTAAATTGCATTTTCATTAGTTCTCCAGCTTTTCAGAGACTGGTGTGGGCTTTTATTGCATTAGGCAGTGGATTAGGGAGTAAAGAATTACGACCCTTCGCCGGCCCGGAGACGGACGAGGTGGACGAGAAAGAGACGCGGGCCGCGAGGTCATGTCCTTAAAATGACACCGAACCGGCCCCGCTTGAATCGCCGGCGCTAGAGGCGGTCGAGTGCTCCGGCGTCCGATAGTTCCGCTATCACTTCCCCGAAAACCTCGATCGTTATGTCGATGTCGGCCTCGGTGTGCGCGGCGGAGGTGACGCCCCCGGTGTAGGACATGAAGTCCACCCCGCGCCGCCGGAGGGCGTGCTGAAACGCCTGGACCCGGGCGGGGGGGATGCTCTTGAGCTCGGCGGCGCCGAGGCCCTCGATGCTCCCGGTCCGCTTCACCGGCCCGAGGTAGATGTGACAGGTCGAGGAGGGCCCGTAGACGGCCCCGGCGATCTCGTGGCGGGTGAGGACGCGGCCCATCCCCTCGCGGAGGCGGGCGGCGAGTTCGTCGGCCCGGCGCTGGGGTTCGCCGGTCTTGAAGATTTCAAGCGCCGCGATGCCGGCGGCGGCCGAGAGCGGGTTGGCGTTGAAGGTGCCGCGATGAAACACCCCGGCGCGCATGCCCTTGTATTCGATGGCCGGGTCGAGGAGGCGCATGATCTCCTCCCGGCCGGCGACGGCGCCGCCGGGCAGGCCGCCCGTGAGGTTCTTGGCCAGGGTGGTGAGGTCGGGGATGACGCCCGAGAGCGCCTGGGCGCCGCCCGGGCTCCATCGAAAGCCGGTGATGACCTCATCGAAGATGAGGAGGGCGCCAGAGTCATCGGCGAGGCGGCGGAGGTCCTCGAGAAATCCATCGGGCAGGGGAACGGTTCCCCACGAGGCCCCCGAGGGCTCCAGGACGATGGCGGCTGTGTCCGGGTTCGCGGCGAGGACTTCCCTGGCGCTCGCGGCGTCGGCCGGGCAGAGCAGGCTCGCCGCGTCCACCGCCGGGAGGATGCCGTGGCCGTGGGGCCGTTCGAAGGGGACCTTGATGCCGACCGAGGTGTCGTCCCCCCAGCCGTGGAAGTGGCCCTCGAAGCGGAGGATTTTCTCCCGGTCCGTCGCGGCTCGAGCGAGCCGAAAGGCGAGGGTGTTCGCCTCGGTGCCCGAGCCGGTGAAGCGCACCCGCTCGGCCGAGGGGTAGAGGCCGCGGACGAGGCCCGCCCATTCGACCTCGAGGGGCGTCAGGGCCGAGTAGAGGGTTCCCTTTCCAGCCTGCCGGCCGATGGCTTCGACGACGGCGGGGTGCGAGTGTCCAAGGAGGAGGGCGGCGCTGCCCATCGAGTAGTCGATGTACTCGTTGCCGTCCACGTCCCATTTTCGCGCCCCCTCGGCGCGGTCGATGAAGATGGGGAAAGGGGCGGCGGCGCGAAGTTCACCCGACAAGCCGCCGGGCAGGGTTTCCATCGCCCGCCCGAAAAGCGATTTCGACCCGGTGTGGCTGGGCTCGAAGCCATCGTTCATTGATGCGCTCTCCTTTCTTTGGTCCCACTTCGGGCCGAATCGCGTAAAACGCGGCGCGGCCGGCGGGCTCATTTGCACTTAATTATTTTTTCTTGCCGCGCTTGAGTTCTTTCCGGATTGCCTTGGCCTGCTGGAGATATTTGGCGCCCGTTTTTGTCCTGTCACTGATTCTATAGAGAAGGGAGAGGACCTCCAGCGTTTGGGCGACCCGCAGGTGCTTGTTCCCGAGTTTTTTCCTGCGGATGCGAAGGGCGCGGCGCAGGAGCTTTTCCGATTCGGCGAATTTCGAGGGCTCGACCTGAATGGTCTGGACACGGGCGAGGTCGTAGAGGCTCTTGGCGACTTTCAGGTGCTCCGGGCCGAGGGCCTTCTCGCGTATCCTCAGGGCGCGCCGTTGATACGCCTCGCTTTTCACGAGTTCGCCTTTTCGCAAGTGGAGTTCACCCAGATGGCCGAGGCTGGTGGCGACGCGGGTGTGTTTGGGGCCGATTGTTTTTATTTGGATGTCGAGTATCCGGGTCAGGGTGGACGCGGCTTTTTCGTATTGCTTTGTCTTGAGATAGAGCGCCCCGAGGTTATTAAGCGAAAACAGCACCTGGGGACTCAGGGGGCCCAGATTTTTTTCCCGGATTCTCAAGGCGTAGAGGTAGATGGGCTCTGCTTTTTTCGTGAGGCCCTGCGCCCAGTACACCTCGGCGAGATTGGTCAGGGACAGGGCGATTCGGAGGTGATTGGGCCCCAGGTTTTTTTGGATGATGGCCACGGAGGCGCGGAGCATTTTTTCGGCCCCCGCCAAATCGCCTCGTGCCCGAATGACAAGTGCCAGGTTGTTGAGGGTTTTGGACATTTCCATATGCCCGGTCCCAAGCGATTTTCGGATAATCGACAATTTGCGGCGGAGGAGATGTTCGGAGGCCGCGAGTTTTCCCTGCTTCTGGACATCGATGATCAGCTTGTTGAGGTTATTGAGGACGCGCGGATGCCCGGGGCCGAGATTTTTCTCGAAAATATCGATGGCGCGGCGGAAGAGGGGCTCCGACAGGGAGTATCGTTTCTGGAGCCGGTGAATATCGGCCAGGTTCTTGAGGCTCAGGGCCACGTCGGTGTGGCGAGGGCCCAATGCCTTCTCTCGGATGGCGAGAGCGCGGCGGAACAGCGATTCCGCCACCTTCAGGGTCCCCCGCGTCTGAAAGGCGCCGCCCAGATTGTTGAGAACCGTGGCCACATCCGGGTGCTCGGGGCCGAGCGCCTTCTCGCGGATGGCCAGCGCGCGGCGGAAGAGTTCCACCGCCTCGACGAATTTTCCCTGCGCCTGGCGGATCGCGGCCAGGGTGTTGAGGGCGGTGGCCACCCGGGGATGATTAACACCCAGACTCTTTTCGAGGATGTTCAGGGAGCGCATCGCCAGCCGGGCGGCCGGGGTATGTCGGCCGGCCTGAAGCAGTTTGAATATCCTGTCTTCAAGCCGTCCCGCTTCCGCGAGCGGGGGAGCCGCCGGGGCGGCGGAGGCCGCAGGCGGGAGGCTGGAAACGAGGAGAAGAAAGAGTAACCCAGCCGGTGCGCTCATCTTATTCCCTTATCCGAAATACCGGGGCGGGAGTTCACCCGCCGAGAGTTCTTCCGCGATGCAAAGCCTACCGGCTGTATGCCGCAGCGCGCACCGGGACGCAACCGGATGAAGGGGCGTCCGGCTTTGCCGGTGACTACGCAAGTGGCGAATCGGCCTTGAAGCGCGGGCGCCGCCTCCAGTCCTAGGTGGCCGGGTTTCGAGGCGCCGGCTTTTGAGGTGGAACCGCTAACGGGCTTGAAAAGCCCCCCCCGCGCCGGTCTCGGCCCGGGGGGAGAGAGAGGATTAATTCGGCGTAAACGGGCTCGCTACCAGCTCGGAGAGGAACTGCTCCGCGTCGGAGTCGCCCGAATCGACGAATCCCTGGACATCGTCTGGGTCGGTGATGTTATCGATGATCGTGCCGATCAGATTGGGGTCAACGCCCGCTTTAATGGCGTTGAGGACGATCTTCGGGTCTATAACGTTGCCCGCGTTCTGTGAATCGAAAAGCGCGTCGAGCTGGTCGATGGTGCCGCCGTTGGTGACGGCGTTGATGAACGCTTCGTCGATATCGTTCGTGCTGAGCTTAAAATGCGTGCTCGGACCCGGTCCGCCCGGACCCGGTCCGCCCGGGCCCTGATCACCCGGTCCGCCTGGTCCGACCGGTTGGCCGATGCCGACTGGGCCCGGTCCGCCCGGTCCGACCGGTTGGCCGATGCCGACTGGTCCAGGGCCCCCAAAGGCTTGAAAGCCTGGCCCGCCCGGCCCGCCGCCCGCAGGGTCTCCGCCGCTGAAGTCTCCGCCACCGGCGACAAAGGCCTGGATCTGCTGCTGGGCGCCCTGGGCCACGATGTTTCCGATGGAGCCAACGTCAATCGGCGGTCCTCCCGGTCCTCCGGGACCGCCTGGCCCACCCGGTCCTCCGGGACCACCTGGACCGCCTGGCCCCGCCTGAAATGCGTCCACGGCGGATTGGGCGACCGCGGTGGCGAAAGCGCCCACGTCAATCTGAGGTCCGCCCGGTCCGCCTGGCCCGCCCGGTCCGCCCGGTCCACCTGGCCCGCCCGGTCCCTGGGCCGCATTGGCGAAAGCAGCCGCCGAGGCTGCGCCCTGCGCCGCCGCCTGTACGATGGCGGCGATGTTCACCGGGGCTCCGCCCGGTCCGCCTGGTCCTCCGGGACCGCCTGGACCGGGGCCGGCCTGAATGGCCTGGACCATCGCCTGGGTCGCTATCTTGGCGATGTCCACGGCGCTAATTGAGATGGGTGGGCCACCAGGGCCACCGGGTCCGCCTGGCCCGCCGGGTCCACCGGGGCCACCGGGTCCGCCGGGTCCACCGGGACCGCCAGGTCCGGTGGGGATTCCGGGTATTGGCCCGCCGAGAATGCCCGATATGGGGCCGCCCTGGGCGATTGCCTGCTGAACCACCGCCGCGCCGGATACGGCGCCCGCGGAGGCTGCCTGGACGATGGCGGCGATGTTGACGCCGCCCGCGGCGATCGCGCCTTGAATGGCGCCGCCCGATGCCGCCTGGACGACGGCGTTCATGTTCGCGCCCGATACGGCGGCGGCCTGGACCGCGCCGCTCGAGGTCGCCTGGGCGACGACTCCCGCGTTGGCGGCGCCGGCCGCCTGGGTCATGGCCTGGGCCATCGACCGGGCGATGCTTCCGACGTTCACGCCGGCCGCCTGGGCGGCGGCGACGACACCCGCCGAGGTTCCGTGTGCGACGGCGCCGATGTCAGCGCCCGAGGCCTGCGCGGCCGCCATCGCGCCCTGGGCCATGGCCTGGGCGATCACGGCGGCGAATGCGGGCGGGGGTCCGCCAGGTCCACCCGGACCACCGGGTCCACCCGGAACGCCGGGTCCACCCGGACCTCCCGGACCGCCGGGTCCACCCGGACCGGCAGGTCCGCCAATCGCGGAGGCCGCCTGGATGGCGCCCGCCGATGCGGCCTGTGCGATGGCGCCGACGTTGGTGCCCTGCTCCTGTGCGGCGGCGACGGCGCCCTGCGCCATTGCGGTGGCGATGGCGGCCATGTTAGCGCCCGCCGCCGATGCGGCCTGAAGGGCTCCGACAGATGCGGCCTGCGCGACATTGCCGGCGTTGCCGCCCATTCCCACCGCGCCTGCGACGACGCCCTGTGCGGTGGCGTTGGCGATGGCGGCTACGTTTCCTCCGCCCGCCGCTGCCGCGGCCATGGCGCCGGATGTGGCGGCCTGGGCGACCGTGCCCGAGTTGATTCCCACCACCGTCGCGGCCTGGACGGCGCCCTGCGAGGTTGCGGTGGCGACGGCGGCCACGTTGACACCCGAGGCCTGGGCGCCCGCGACGGCTCCCTGCGAGGACGCGGTGGCGATGGCGGCCACGTTCGCGCCGCTTGCGGCTCCGCCCTGGACCGCGCCGTTCGCGGTGGCGGTGGCGACGATTCCCGGATTAGCACCAGCGGCCTGGGCCGCGCCGACGGCTCCGGCTGCGGCGGCCTGGGCGACCGCGCCCGGATTGGTTCCGGCGGCCTGCGCGGCCTGTACGGCGCCGTTGGCGGCTGCTTGCGCGGCTGCTCCGGCGGCTGCTCCGGCCGGCGATGCCGGCTGGGGCGGGGTGGGATTCGCGATGGTGGTGGCGGCGGGGGCGGGCGGGGCCGGCGGGGCCGGAGCTGCCTGGCCCACCGAGGCGCTCGATGCGTTACCCGGCGTTACGGTGATCGCCGGAGGCGCCTGGGCCGGCGTGGCCGGAAGCACGGGGGGAGGCCCCGGAGGGGGCGTCGCCGGAGCGGGCGGGCTGTCGGACCGTGTGACGCCGCGCATGACCACGTCGCCCGCGTTGGCTCCGGTGTTTGAAATCAGGTTGGACACGCCGGCGGGGGTGACGCTCATGTGAACGTCGGTTCCCCGCAACCCGGCCACGACGGTCGGAGTGACGATCGAGAACCTCGATTTGGGGTTGTCGTTTTTGGTGGTCTGGACGTGGACGGTGCCCGATTTCACCCGGAGCTTGATCGAGCGGAACTTGGTCTTCGGGTCATAAACCATCTCGTCGATGGTGAGGGCGGTGTCCTCGCTGATGGTCAGGGTGCTTCCGTCGTCGAACTGAAGTTCCATCTTGGCATCGAGTTCGGTCTCGCCGATGTCCTTGAATCGGATCGCCTCGTTGCCTGTGACTGTAATCGCTTTTTTCTCGCCGGAGTGGGTGAGCGTCGCGTCGCCCTGGAAGGATTTGATGAATCCGATGTCCGAGGGCTCGACGATGCCTTTTTTCTTGAGGAAGAGTTTCTTCGCGCCCAGCGATGCGCCGGCTTTGCCGCCCGCCAGCAGGTAGCTCAGGGTCAGAAAATGTTGGCGGGTCAAGGGGTCCGAGGCCTTGGCCTCGGCCAACGACTTTTCGCCCTTTGCGGCCAGCTGGGCCATCACGCCGGCGAAATCAACGTTCCCCTTGGGCAGATAGGCCCCGGCCTCGGGGGCACGGGTGTCCTTGCTCACGAAGTAGTGGTTGATGTATTTCCCTATGGTTTTTACGTCCGCAACCGCAGTGGCCGATCCCTGGACGGCGCCCGAGGAGGCGGCCTGCGCTGCTTCGGCGACGTTAACGCCGGCCGCGACGGCTGCGGCGACGATGCCCTGGACGGCGTCCTGAAGGGGAACCGAGGCGGCGGCCGCGGCGGCGGCCAGCGTTTTGGCGGTTTCTTTGGGCTTGATGCCCGCCTTGATCATTCCGATACCGATGGCCTGGGCCACGTTGGATGTGACCGGATCGGTAAAGAATATTTCCTCGGGTATCCACTTCTTGCCCTGGAGGGCCTTCCAGGCGGATTGACCGTCAGCGGCATCGATACCCATCTTTTTGGCGAGCGCAATCGACAAATCGCCGACGTTTTTTATGGTCGCCGCGGCCGGCTCGGCTCCAGTTGCCTGGGCGACAATCTCCCCGGGAGGCGAGGGCGCCGAGGTCTGTCCGGCCTCGGCCGGACGGGCAGCGATGACGGCTCCGCGCACGGCGGCCTCGGGAATATCCGCGGCCGCCGCCGATGAGGCGAGTATCCGGCTCGTAACCTCTTGCGTGAGGCCCGCCCTGGTCATCCCATCGGAGATGGCCCGTGCGAGGTTCGGCGTAACCAAATCGCCCGAGTTGGTTTCTTGGGGAATTATTCCTCGCCCCTGAAGGGCTCTCAGCGCTTCTGGCGCATTTTGGGCGGGGATATCCAGTTTTTTGGCGAGTTCGAAGGCAAGGTCGGCGGCATTGTTTGCCGCCTGGGCGCCGGTGACGCCCACGGCCAAAACGCCCCCTAGCAGAAAACCCGAAACCAGTTTTGCGATACGATGGGATTTCATCATAATCTCCCTTTCGGAAAGGACGTTTTGTCTTCGAGACCCTCCCCGCCAGTGGGCGGGGCTGGGAAAATGTAATCAGGTTTCAGGACAATTATATGGACCCGATTTCTTCAGTTGAAAGACCAAAAATCAATAATCAGAGCGAGTGGACTTCCAAATCACAAAAACTACTCAGGTCCTAACTTCAAGGTTTTCCGGTTAATGGAGTCAAGAGGCCATAATTATAATAAATACTGTGATATAGGATGATATTTAGCCTGTATATGATGATGAATTCCCCGTGGCCCCTAGTATCGCCTTCGGGGGGTTATGGGGTATACAGAGTGATGATTAGCCTGAGTTTGTTGATGAATCCCCCGTGACCCTGAATTTTACCGTAGCGGTGCGCTATGAAAGGGGGGGTGTTCTGTGGAAAATATTATTTTTGTATTATATATGGTTTTTCGGCGCCTTTTTTTTGTGCCCGGGAGGGGCGATCGGGGTGATGTGTTGAGTAAATACCGGAGAGAGCTTCATGAGTTCTGACATGAGTTCCGAGAAGCCCGAGTTCAACTGGGAGAGCATCGAGGTGGGGATGGTGGCCGGTGAGCGGGAGATCATCCTGACGCCGGAGCGAGTGGCGGCCCACCTCGAAGGAGTCGAGGCCGGGCGCGAATGGTACCGGACGGGCTCCCCGTTCGGCGCTCCCATCGCCCCGCCGATGATCTTCATCAACGATGTTCTCGAAATCATCGACGAGAATTTTCGCCGCTTCGGCACCATCCACGCCAAGTCGGCCTATCGCTTCCACCGCCCGGCGCGGATCGGCGAGCGGGTGCATGAAAAAGTCGTTTTCAAGGATCTTTACGTCAAGCGCGGGAAGGGGTGGATGGTGTGCGAGATGACGGTGACGGGGGAGGACGGCGAGCCGGTCGCCACCTATCTTCATACCTCGGTCCTGAGCCTCACCCGAAAGCAGGAGGATGAGAAATGACCGGTAATGTTTCCCGGGAAAACCTTCCGCCGGCCGGGGACCTCGCGCCGGGCGATAAAATACCGGGCGCCGCTCGCACGGTCGGCCGAGAGCAGATTCTCAAATACAACCGCTACGTGACCGGGGGGGAGGACACCCTGAATATCCACACCGACGACGAGACCGCGCGAAGGGCCGGGCTCCCCCGCGCGATCGCCACGGGGCGCCATCCGGTCTCGTTCATCTCCGAGCACCTGGTGGATCTGTTCGGAGTGGGATTTTGCGCCGGTGGCGAGATAGACGTGGCTTTCGTGAAACCGATTTTTCCGGGCGACTCCCTAACGCTCACCGCCGAGGTCAGGGAGATACTCCCCGAGGGCGACGGGCGCCGGGTGGTTCTCGACGTGGCGCTGGTGAATCAGGAGGGCGCCCCGGTCACGGTGGGCACCGCCAGCGGGCTGGTGACCTCGGATTAGTATTGGATTAGAGATTAGTAGTGGCTTAGTGCCCGTCGGACCGGTGCCAGTGGGCTGGTGCCAGCCGGTTTGAGTGGCGGAGTTGGTGTGTGCAGGGTTAGTGCGGAAGCTTAGGCGCCTCCCGCTTCGTCGAGGGTATCCCTGCCCAGGGCTTCCCTGACGAAGGGCACGATCTCCGAGAAGCGCTCGGCCACGCGGGCTCCCGCCTCGCGGAGAAGGCGTTTTTTCACCGAGGGCGCTCCCACCCCGCGTTCGATCAGCGCCCCGGTGTGGCTTTGGGTGGCCGGGGTTTCCGAGTTTTCGAGGAGTTCCCCCGGAATCATCGCGACGACCGGCTTGGTGAATCCGCCCGAAGCGATGAATTCGGCGGCCTGTTCCTCGCGCGCGGTTCCGGGCTCCCCGAACATCACCACGCACTTTGTCTCCGGGTCTTTCTCGAAGAGTTTCAGAATATCGACGAAGGCGGCCCCGATCAGCAGGTCCCCTCCGATGGCTACATAGGTGGACTGCCCGATTCCGGCGCGGGTGAGGGCGAGCGAAATCTCCGCGCCCATCCCCCCGCTCCGGCTGACGACCCCGACCGGGCCGGGCCGGAACATCAGGTCCGGCACCTCGCCCCCGGTCCCGCCCACCTTGGCTTTTCCGGGGGAGAGCATGCCCTGGCTGTTGGGCCCGATGATGAGGGTCCCGGCCTTTCCGGCCCGGGTGAGTATCTCGCAGGCGTCGTGGTGGGGTACCCCCTCGGCGACGACGTTGACGACCGGAACGCCCCCGTCGATAGCTTCGAGGGCGGCGTCCCTGGCGAAGCGGGCCGGTATGAAAAGCACGGATAAATCGATCTCGTGCTCGCGCCGGGCGGCCGAGACGGTGCTGTAGACCGGAATCCCCTCCACCTGCTCGCCGCCACGCCCGGGGCTCACCCCGGCGACGATGTTCGTCCCGTAGTCCCGCATTGTGGGGATGAGCCGGCGCGCCTCGGCTCCCATTCCCTGGACGAGGACCCTGGTTTTCCCGTCGAGTAAAATGCTCATTGTCCCTCCGCGGTCCCCCTGCCGTAGGCCCGATCGACGATGCGCTTGCAGATGTCCTCGAGCGTGGTCTCGGCTCCGTACATTTCCGCGCCCGGAACCTCGGCCATCAACCGCCGGCCCTCTTCGGCCCCAGGCCCGTCGTAGCGGACGACGACGGGGAAGCGCTCGTAGTCGATGTCGAGTTCCTTGAGCGCCCGGACGATTCCGGCCACCCGCTGGTCCACCCGCGCGAAATTGCTCACGTTCGCCGAGAGAACCATCCCGCGGAGGCCGGGTTTCCCATAGACGGTTTTGACGACCCGGTACATTTTTTCCTCGAAGGGCCCCGGCGTGATGTCGAACGTGGTGGCCGGGCGCCCCTGCTCCCGTGTGATCTGCTCGAAGGAGGAGAGCCCGTAGCCCCCTCCCGAGATCAAAAAGGCGATGTCGCCGTCGAGTTCGTTGAAGCGAATGGTGGAGACATGGGGGTTGATGGCGTCGATCTCGCGGATCGCCTGCTCAAGATCGGTGAGGGGGCGCCAGCCGTTTCCCTGCTCCTCGCCCAGTTTTTTTTCGAGGTCCGGTTGGCGAAAGAGCGCCTGCTCATCGAGGACGGCGACCCCCGAGCCGGCGAGCACTTGGCCGCCGGCGATTTCGGCGAGGGGATTGACCTCGATTGTCCGGCAGTCGGCCGACCTGAACGCCCGGTAGGCGGCGTGAATGGCTCGGCCGCACCCAAGGGCGGGACCGGGCGCGAGACCGGCGCTCTCGGCGAAGGCGACGCACTCGTAGGCCTCGAGGCCCCGCGTGATATCGACCGGAAGCTCGAAAAGCTGATCGGGGCGCTCCGAGACGATCTCCTCGATGTCCACCCCGCCCGTCGGGCTGAAAAGTACGAGGGGGCACCTGCGGGAGGGGTCGAAGGTGATGGAGAGGAAAAACTCGCGGCGGATGTCGAGCGCTTCCATGACGATGAGGCGGCCTACCGGAAAGTGGCGGACGGTGAGCCCGAGAATGCGCCCGGCCTCGGCCCTGGCCTCGGAGGGCGAGGAAACGAATTTGACCGCACCGGCCTTTCCCCGCTTGCCGGTGGGCACCAGCGCCTTGAGGACTGCTTTTCCGCCCATTTTCTCAACAGCGGCGGTGGCCTCCTCGGGGGTTCCGGCGGCGGTGTACTCGGGCACAGGAACGCCGTGGCTGGCGAGAAGGTCCATCGAATCGGTTTCGAGCAAGCGGGACAATGGATTTTCCTTTTCCGCGAACAGAAATAATCCCGGGCCGGGTGTTGTTTTGGACCAATATCGGGGGATGGTCAAATATCGGGGGCGGTTTGTGCGGCGAAAGAGGATATCGCGCGTGCCGATATTTTCCAAATTCTCTTAATAAGCCGTCGAACCGGGGCGGCAAGCCGTCGAACCGGGGCGGCGGTTCTTGAGGGAATTCCCGGATTTTATTTTCCTTGACCAGGAATATTTATCAGTCTAGAATTCGCGCATAACCTTTATTTCCAACCTGATTCGGAATTTTTTGTGCAGTGTTGAAGGCATGATATTCCGCGCGGACGATCTATCCGCGCTCATCTCCCTTTTAAAAAGGAGAGGCACCCATGACAGGAAGAATTTTAAGGTTTGGAATCGCCGGGCTGGCCGCTGCGGCGATGTTGATGTCCATCCCGGCCGCCGAGGCGGCTGACATGCGCGCGGCGAAAAAAGAGGGCAAGATCCTCTGGTACAGCTCCATGTCGCTTCCCATCACCCAGGCGGTTTGCAAGCGGTTCAACGCGAAGAAAACGGGGGTCACCTGTGTGGCGCACCGCTCGGGCTCGGGCAAGCTCTACCGCCGGTATCTCCAGGAGGCCAAAGGCGGCATTTACAAGGCCGACGTGTTCCACACCTCGAACCTGGGTCACTTCCTCAACATGAAGGACAAAAAGCACCTCGTTAAATACGTTCCCAAGGGGACGGGAAACTTCAACCCCAAATTCAAGACCGACCACGGCTTCTGGACGATCTTCCGGGCGAGCATGCTCGTGCCCTTCTATAACCCCAAGAAGGTCAAGGCGAGCGAGGCGCCCAAGAGCTGGGCGGATCTCGTTGATCCCAAGTGGAAGGGGCGCATCGTTCACTCCCATCCGAGCTACAGCGGATTTGTCACGAACGGAATGATCAATATCGTGAAGATGCACGGCTGGGACTATTACAAGAAAATGGCGGCCCTGAAGCCGAAGATCATGCAGTCGGCCCTGGCCGGCATTCCCATCGTCGCGACGGGCGAGGCGGACGTAGGCGCAGGGACCGTGCTTTACGGCCTCTTCGCCGCCATCAACAAGGGCGAGCCGCTCAAGATCGTCATTCCCACGGATGGCGTTCCGCTCGTCACCTCGCCGAGCGGTGTTCTGAGCAAGGCGCCGCACCCGAACGCGGCCAGGGTGTTCACCGACTTTATGTTCAGCAAGGAGAACATGCAGTTCCTGGCGGACAATTTCCTCCACGTGGGGCATCCCGGCGTGAAGTACCCCAAGGGGCTGCCGGGGCTGAGCGAGATGAATCTTCTCGCGATCAGCGGCAAGGAGCTTAAGAAAAAGAACAAGCCGACCCGCAAGAGGTTCCGCAAGCTGTTCGGCGTTTAGTTTAGAAAGACTCCGAAGCCAACGGGGCGGCCCTTCCGGGCGACGGGAGGGCCGCCACCGCTTGGCGGCGTTTTGAGCGCTTCTCTCTCCGGGGGGGAGGCGGCGCCGGATATTATTGAGGAAAATCCATTGACCCAGGACGCACAAGTGATGGGAGGAGCGCCCCCGGCGGCCCAGGCCGGATGGCTGCGGCGTTTCGACTTCACGACGATGGTTTGGGCTGCGGTGACGATTCTTCTTGTCCTTCTGGTCGTCAACCCGGTCTATTTTTTGTTTCAGGAGAGCTTCGTCAGATCGGTCGATGATTCCCAGGTGATGTCCCTGGGGAACTATCTTGAGGCGTTCACCGACTCCATCTATTACGGCCCCATTCTGATTACATTCGTCATCGCTATTTTCGCGGGCGTTTTCAGCCTGATCATCGGTGCGGGGATGGCCTGGTGCATCAGCCGGACGGACATGCCCCACAGCGGAATCATCCGGAACTCGGTTTTGGCCGCTTTCGTGACGCCTCCTTTTCTGGGCGCGATAGCCTGGATTTTTCTGGCCGGCCCGCGGGCTGGCTGGCTCAACGTTTTCTTGCGGTGGATAACGGGTACGGGCGAAAGTTTCTCCGTGTTCAATATTTTCTCGCTCTCTGGCGTGATTTTCGCGATCACGCTTTATACGTTTCCCCTCGTTTTCATCGTCGTCCTCGCCGGGCTGAACAACATCTCGTCTGACATCGAGGACGCCGCCAACATCGCCGGAGGGGGCACCCTTTCCACCATGACGAACATCACGCTGCCGCTGGTGCTTCCGGCCCTGTTCGCGGGGCTGATACTGGCTGCGCTCGAGGCCATGATCCTCTTCGGCATCCCGGCGATCCTGGCCATCCCGGCGGGCTACCACACCATGACGACCCAGCTTCGCCAGTTCATGGTCTCGGAAGACGATATGCTCGGCGTCGCCGCCGCCTACGCGATGCCGATGCTGATCGCCGCCATCGCGCTGGTCTGGACGCGGGGGAGAGTGCTCGGGAGGCGGGGCTACGCCACGGTCGGCGGCAAGGGCGGCCAGCGCCGGCCGCAAAAGCTCGGCGTCTGGCGCTATCCGGTCTTCGTCCTTTGCTTTTTTCCGGTCATTTGCACGCTTTTTCTTCCGTACCTGGCGCTCACGGTCACCTCGTTCACGAAAACGCTCGGTGGCGGATTGACCTGGGCGAATCTGACGCTCGACAACTATGTTTTCATGATTCAGAACGACGGCGTCCGGGAATCCATCTTCAACACGATTGGCCTCGCCCTCATGGCGGCCACCGGAGCGGCGACGGTCGCCTCGATCGCCGCTTATATCTCGCAGCGTAAGCTCGGCCGCGCCCACGCCTTCGTGGGTTTCATGTCCACCGCCCCGATCGGGATTCCCGGTATCGTCCTGGCGGTGGGTCTGTTCGCGGCCTACACCAAGCAGCCCTTCGTCCTCTACGGGACGCTCTGGATATTGCTGCTCGCCTATCTGACCAAGTATCTGCCCCTGGCGTTTCAGACGAGCAACGCCGCGCTCACGAGCATTCACCCCGAGCTCGAGGAGTGCAGCCGCATCCTGGGCGCGAACCGCCTCCAGGTCTTCAAGGACGTCACGATACCGCTGTTCAAGGCGGGCCTGATCGCCTCGTGGATACTGGTGTTCATGCCTTCGCTCCGGGAGCTCAGCTCCTCGATACTCCTCTGGACGACGGAGACGAAGGTCATCTCGGTGGTCATCATCGATCTATACGAGGAAAACCTGTTCGGCCCCATTTCGGCCATCGCCGTCACCTTGCTGGTCATCACCCTGGCGGCCATCGCGCTGGGATTCCGGCTGGTGGGCCGGGACTTCATGAAAGCGGGTTAAACCGCGAGAGGGAAATTCTTTGGCATCGCTCGATTTGAAAAAGCTTTTGAAGGTTTTCGGCAGCGAGGTTCGCGCCGTAGACGGCATCGATCTGAACATCCGCCACGGAGAGCTGATTTCGCTTCTCGGCCCCTCGGGCTGCGGCAAGACGACGACGCTGCGGCTGGTGGCGGGTTTCCTCGACCCGGACGGGGGGGCGATCGAGGTCGAGGGCGAGGTCATCTCCAGCCCCGGGGCCATCGTTCCCCCCGAGCGGCGCAACATGAGCATGATCTTCCAGAGCTACGCCGTCTGGTCCCACAAGACGGTCTATCAGAACGTCGCCTACGGGCTGAAGTTCCGGGAGGTCTCCGCCCAGGAGTCCGACCAAAAAGTGCGCAAGATGCTCGATATCGTGCAGATGGGGCATCTGGGCGAGCGTTATCCGGGCGAGCTCTCCGGCGGCCAACAACAGCGCGTCGCGCTGGCGAGGGCGCTCGTCGTGGAGCCGAGCATACTTCTTTTGGACGAGCCCCTCTCGAACCTGGACGCCAACCTGCGCGAGGAGATGCGCTTCGAGATCAGGCGTCTGCACGACGAATTTCACATCACGAGCATCTACGTCACCCACGATCAGTCCGAGGCCATGGTCACGAGCGACCGGATCTGCCTGATGAACCACGGCAAGATCGAGCAGGTGGGCACGGCGATGGAGATCTACGACAAGCCAGAGACCCGGTTCGTCGCCGAGTTCGTCGGGGTGACGAACAGCATCGAGGGCTCGAGCCCCTCTCCCGGCCTCTTCGACGCCGGGGGCGAACTGAAGTTCAAGATAGGGACGAACGGCGCCGCCGGGGCGGAGGGAAGGCATTTCGTCTCCATCCGCCCCCACCGCATCGGGATTCACCCCGAGGGCTCCCCCATCGATGGGGCCGAGGGGCAGAACATCCTCGACGGCGAGGTGACGAGGGGCTACTTTCTGGGCAATGCGGCGGACTATCTCGTCAAGGTGCCGGGTCTCGAGGAGCCTCTCCGGGTGGAGGGAGACCCCTCCCGGTTTTTCCCGGCCGGCTCCAAGGTCCGCCTCGCGATCGAGCCCGATTCGGTTATTCCCGTCCGCGCCAGCGAAGGCTAGCCGCCGCCCGCCATGCGAATCGTCATCCCGGACGACACATCCGATCTGTTCGCGGGCTCGCCCGCCCTCGATAAGCTCCGGAGCCTCGGCGAGGTCGAGCATTACACCGATAACGCGCCGGACCGCGAGGCGCTGCTTGCGCGCTTGGGCGACGCCGAGATCATCCTCACCACGCGCTACCAGACCGATTTCAAGGAAACCGACCTTCTCGAGCACATCCCGAATCTCCGGATGATCTCCGTCATGGGCACCCGCCCCCGGCGGATCAACATGAAGCTCGCCCGGGAGCGGGGCCTCACCGTCTCGTGCACCCCCGGCGCGAGCAGCAAGTCCATCGCCGAGCACACGATCATGATGATGCTGGCGCTCGCCAAGCGGCTTCCGGTCATGGTTCCCGGAATGAGCGGGGGAGCGTGGCCGGTGGCGAGGGGGGTCGAGCTTGAGGGCAAGACGATCTCCCTCCTGGGTTTCGGCCACATCGGGACCAAGGTCAGCGCCAAGGCGGTGGGCCTGGGGATGCGGGTCATCACCTGGTCGCGGTCGATGACGCCGGAGCGGGCCGCCGAGTACGGGGCCGGGGCCGCCTCGTTCGACGAGTGCCTCGGGGCGGATTTCGTCTCGCTCCACCTCCACGTCAACGATGGGACGCGGGGGATTATCTCGCGCGAGGCGCTTGGAAAAATGAAGCCCCAAGCCTACCTGATCAACACCTCGCGCGCCGCGCTGGTGGACGGGGAGGCGCTGATCGAAGCCCTCCGCGATGAGCGAATCGCGGGCGCCGGCATCGACGTTTTCGAGCCCGACGAGCCGCTTCCGGAGGACTCCCCCTACCGCTCGCTCGATAACGTCATCCTCACCCCGCACTCGGCCTGGGACACGGACGGTACGGTGGGCCGCTTCCTCTCCATGCCGGTGGACAATATCGAGGCGTTCATCAACGGGAGCCCTCGGAACATCGTCACCGAAGACGTTTAGATCGTCCTCCAAACCGAAGGAGAGCGTAACATTGTTCAGCGCGATTAAAGGGCATCGCAGCCTCGAGACCGGCGACATCCTGGACGACCTGGAGCACCCCTTCACTTGCCCGAAATCGGGCGGGGCGCTTCAGGGTCTCTACGATCTCGAGTGGATCGGAAAAAACGTGGACCGGGACGAGGTGGCGCGCCGCCCCCGGGGCATCTGGCGCTGGGCCGAGCTTCTCCCGGTGCGCGACCCGGAAAACGTGGTCTCCCTCAGGGAGGGCGACACCCCCCTGATTCACGCCGAGCGGTTAGGGGCTGAGCTGGGCCTGGAGCGCCTCTTCATCCTCGATGAGTCGAGAAATCCGACGGGTTCATTTAAAGATCGAGGCGGCTCGGTGACGATCAGCAAGTGCCGCGAGGTGGGGGTGGAGCGGATCGTCCTCGCCTCCTCGGGGAACGCCGCCGCCTGTTTCGCCGCCTACTGCGCGCGGGGCGGGCTCGAATACTTCGGCCTCGTCCGCGACGACAGTTCAGTCGTCCACTGCGTCCAGGTGGGGGCCTACGGTTCGCTCACGCTGATCGCCGAGGGCGACATGGCCGACGGGTCGCGGCTGGCCGAGGAGGTCTCGGGGGAGATCGGGGCGCTCCACGCCACCTTGCCGAGAAACCTCTACCGCATCGAGGGGAAGAAAACGGCGGCTTTTGAGATCGCCGAGGCGCTGGGCTGGCGGGCCCCCGACCGCGTGATCTGCCCGACGGCCGGAGGCACGATGTCCCTCGCGATGGAGCAGGGCTTCCGGGAGATTTTCGAGCTCGACTGGATCGATCGGATGCCGCGCATCGATATCGTCCAGACCGACGGCTGCGCCCCCATCCTCCGGGCGCTCGAGTCGGGCGGCAAGGTCGAGCCCTGGGGGCCTCCGACCACGAAATCCGCCGGTCTCACCAGCCCGTCTCCCGCCTGCGGCGACCGGGTGGCGGCGGTGGTCAAGAAAACCGAGGGCGAGGGCGTCGAGGTGACCGACGAGATGAATCTCAGGGCCGAGTTCATGATCGGCGCGAAGGAGGGGCTCTTCCTCCAGCCCGCGGCGGCGGCCGGGGTGGCGAGCCTGTTTCCGGGGGCGAGAAAGTCCGCACTTGGCCGCGATGAGACGATCGTCTGCATCGGGACCGGGACGGGCAAGAACGCCCCCGAGGTGGCGGGCGAGGCCCTCGGCCGGACCGTGCGCATCCCCGCGCGGGTGGATGCCTTCCTCGAAGCCCGGAGCCGCTGGCTCGACGAAATGATTAAACCGGACTATTGATCCGGACGGGAACGCCTTCCTGAAACTCATCCGCGACCCGCTGTTGATTGAAATCGCGCTCAGGCAATTCCCTCTAGGGGACGCCCTCTTTTTTCAGCATCCGGATCGCCGAGCCGAATCCGGCCAGCGTCTCCTCGATGAAGTCGGGGGTGTGCGCAGTCGAGACCAGGGCGCGGTCGCCGTTGAAGTCGATGCCGTGGAGGATAACGGCCTGCCGGAGCGCGCGGCCGGTTACAGCGCGCCTGTCACCTGAGCAAATGTATTGACCAAGCCCCCCACGCCCTCAGTTCCGGACAGCGTCGTAAGCGCGGCAATGGCGATGACCGCCACGAGCGCGATGATCAAGGCGTATTCCACCATGGATTGCCCGCTTTCATCCCGCCGCAGGGATTCCCGAAACCGGCTCCCGCCGACAATATGGGTCCACCCCTTCGGAAACATTGTCCCATTCATCCGCACCATCCGGGACCGGAAAATTTACAAATCGACGGTCGACATTTCCATATCCCACAATTCCGGCAACAGGGTACAATGAATATCAATAAAATTGTCGTCAGGGAAATTGGTTGTTGGGGGGGGATAAGGGATAAAATAATTAAAAAGTCCGCGATACTGAGTCACGCCGAAAAATTCCGGCAGCGCATCGGTGGAAAACGCTCAGGCAACCCCCTCTAGGAGACGCCTTCTTTTTTCAGCATCCGGATCGCCGAGCCGAACCCGGCCAGCGTTTCCTCGATGATGTCGGGGGTGTGCGCGGTCGAGACCAGGGCGCGGTCGCCGTTGAAGTCGATGCCGTGGAGGATAACGGCCTGCCGGAGGGCGCGGCTTTTCTCGGGGTGTCTCGCGTTCAGCCGCACCCAGGGAACGTCCATGACCGACTGGTCCTCTCCGTCCGTGGGCGGCGCATCGGCGTCGTAGTAGATTTTCCAGTCGCTGTGATCGCCGTAGACCTTCCACGAAACGCTCTCGCGCGCCAGTATCTCGTTCATCCCCCGCCGAAGCCCGGCGGCCGCCTCGTTCGCCGCGCGAATCGCCTCGCCGTCCGCGATCGATTCGAGCATGGCGCAGCCCGCGGCGGCCGAAAGGGGGTTGGCGTTGAAGGTGCCGTGGTGGGGGATTTTCGTGCGGTGGGTCTCCTCGGGGGTGGGCTTCGTTTCGAGGTGGCGCATGACGTCCTCCCGCCCGGCGACGGCCCCGCCGGGTAGCCCGCCCGCGAGGATTTTGGCGAAGGCGGCGAGGTCGGGGGTCACGCCGGCGTGGGTCTGCGCCCCGCCGGGGGAGACCCTGAAGCCGGTGACCACCTCGTCGAAGATGAGCAGCGCTCCGGCCTTTTGCGTCTCCTCGCGCAGGCCCTCCAAAAACCCCGGCGCGAGGGGAACGGTCCCGAAGTGGGGGCCCGTGGGCTCGAGGATGAGCGCGGCGACCTCCCCCCCGGCGAGGGCGGATCGCACCGCCCCCAGATCGTTCATCGGGCACACCTCCACCGCGTCGACGGCGCCCGAGAGCTGCCCCGCCTCGGGCTCGGCGACGTAGGGCGCGTGCACGCCGATCTCGAGGCCTTCGTGCCAGCCGTGGAAGTGGCCGGCGAACTTGATCGCGCGCGAGCGCCCGGTGAAGGCCCGCGCGAGGCGCAGGGCCATGTGGGTGGCCTCGGTGCCGGTGCCGGTGAAGCGGACGCGCTCGGCGCAGGGAACCAGGCGGCAGACCCACTCGCCCCATTCGACCTCGGCGGCGTGGGAGGCGCCGTAGTGGGTGCCGCGAAGGGCCTGGTCGCGGACGGCGTCCCGGACGTGCGGCGGGTTGTGGCCGAAGAGGAGGGCGCCGTGGCCCATCCAGTAGTCGATGTAACGGTTTCCGTCGGCGTCCCATTTGAGAACGCCCTCGGCCCGCTCGACGTAGATCGGGAAGGGCCGCATCCGGCGGCTGTCGTGGGTGACGCCGTCCGGGAAGATGTTCCGGGCGCGCTCGAAAAGCGCGCGCGAGGCGGGCAGGGCTTCGGTGTAGCTGTCCTCGAGACCCGAGGAGGTGGTGGATTCCGGCATGTCGTCCTCCACTGTTCGGTTCTTGGTCAATTCTTGTTTGAGTTCGCCTCAGCCCAGGTGCTTGAACACCTCGGCCATGACGTTCATTCCGCGTTCGATCTCATCGAGGCTGACCGAGTAGGTGAAGCGAATGTGGCTCTCGCCCGCCGCGCCGAATTCCGAGCCGCTCCGGATGTTCACCCCCGACTCGAAGGCGCGTTCGAACACCTCCTTAGAGGAGATCGGAAACTCGTAGCGGCACCAGAGGTAGAAGCCGCCCTGGGGGACGAGAGGGATCATCCCGGGGATGTCCTCGGCCATGCGGTGCATCAGGCTGCCGCGCTTGAAGTACTCCTCCGCCATGTCGGCGACGCATTGCTGGGAGCCGTTCAGGGCGGCGGCCCCGGCGCGCTGGACGAAGGAGCAGATCGGGCCGTTGATCGATCGGTGCACTCCGAATAGAAGGGAGGTCAGCCCCGGCGGCGTGACGATGTGGCCCAAACGCCAGCCGGTCATCGAATAGGTCTTCGAAAACGTGTCGAGAAGGAAGAGGCGCTCCTTGTGCTCGGTGAAGGAGAGCAGGGGGGTGTGTTCGTAGCCCGGCTGGAGGATTTTCGCGTAGGCCTCGTCCGAAATCAGGAGAAGATCCTTTTCGGCGCAGAGCTCGACGAGGGCCTTGATGTCCTCGCGTTTGTAGACGACCCCGGTCGGGTTGTTGGGGTTGCAGAACAGGACGAGCCGCGTTTTGTCGGTGATCGCCGCGCGGACGGCCTCGACGTCGAGGTGATATTCCTCGTTGTGGGGGACGAGGACGGGCCGGGCGCCGAGCAGGCGGACGACGTGGAGGTAGAGGGAGTATGTCGGGTCCATGAAGATGGCCTCGTCGCCCGGATCGAGAAACGCCGTCATCAGGGTGTAGATGCCCGAACTCGCGCCGTTGGTGGCGAAAACCTCGTCGGGGGTGTATTCGGCCCCCGTGTCACGGCGGATGGCGCCGCAGACGGCCCGGAGGAACTCGGGGTCGCCGTAGCCGGGGGCGTAGTAGGTGAGGCCCTCGTCGAGGGCGTCCTTGGCGGCCTGGCGGATATGCTCCGGGGTGGGGAAGTTGGGCGTACCGCTGTCGAGGCGGATCATGCCCTCGGGCCGTTGGGTGGTCATGTGTTTCGCCCGCTCCCCGCCGGCGACGCTCTGGACGTATTGCGAAATATGGACCATGAAAAATACTCCGGGTAGAAAGAATAAAAGAAACGGTGGAGGGGATTATACAGGCGGATGTCCCTTTTTGCCCGCGCCCGGCGTTTCTTTACGGTAATTTTATTGTCTGGATAATATCTATATATTCAAAAGGTTACAATAACCGGCGCGGACGAGCGAAATATTAGCCTCGAGAACCGAAAATGAAAACGGCCCTCCCTTTGTTAGGATGAATGAAGCGGCCGCCGGCCCCGCAAGCCTCGCAGGCTCGGGAGGTTGAGTGAGGCGGACTGCCGGCCCCGCCGCCGGACCACAACGCGGAGGCCATTTTCAATATCGGGAGCGGTGATGAAAAGAGTATTGGCCACGGGTATCGGCGGGGGCGTCGTCGGCGCTCTCATCTTCTGGCTCTATCAGGTGAATTTTCAGGGCGCGACGATCCCGGCCTTCATCGGAGCGCAAATCGTCCGGCAGGGGAAATACGCCCTCTCGCCCGGCTGGGTCGGATGGGGCGTTCACCTGTGGGTGAGCCTGTCGTATGCCTTTCTCTTTGCCCTCATCGCCCGGTTTCTCCTGCCGCGCCGGTTCACCCTCAACCGCACGCTGGCTTTTGCCCTGGCGCTCGCGCTGGGTTGGATCACAACCCTCATCGCGGCGCCCGCCATTCAGATCACCATCGCCCTTCTCGCGGGCAAGGGCTTTCCGGCGAAACTCTGGCCGCTGAACCCCGCCAAGGGCCACCCTTTTTGGAATCATCTGATTTTCTTCGCCCTCGTCTGGGCGATCGACACCGGATCGGCTTTTCTCCACGGCGAGGCCGGCGACCGGCTCGAAGGCGCGGGGGATTAGCCCGGCGATGGGAAGCGCGCTCACCGTGAAGCGCCTGGCGCCGCTGGGGATCCTCGCGGCGGGCTTCATCGCGTTTTTCGCGCTCGGGCTCGATCGGTATCTGAGCTTCTCCGCGCTCAGGGAGAACCGCCACCTCCTCCTCGCCTGGGTCGATGCCTGGGGCGTCGCTGCGGCGGCGGCCTACATCGCCGTCTATGCGGCCGCGGTCGCTCTCTCGGTCCCCGGAGGCGCGGTGTTGAGCATCACGGGCGGCTTTCTGTTCGGCGCCCTTTGGGGAACCCTCTATATCCTCGTCGGAGCGACGGCGGGGGCGACCGCGCTCTTCATCATCGCGAAGACATCGCTGGGCGAAATCCTTCGGGAAAAAGCCGGCCCCTGGCTGAAAAGGATGGAGGAGGGTTTCGGGAAAAATGCGCTGAGCTATCTGCTGGTCCTGAGGCTGGTGCCCCTTTTTCCGTTTTTCGTCGTGAACCTGGTTCCCGCCTTTCTGGGCGTCAGGCTATCGACCTATGTCGTTGGCACCTTCTTCGGGATCATTCCGGGGACCGCCGTCTTCGCCTCGGTCGGAGCCGGGCTGGGCAGCATTTTCGACGGCGGCGAGGCGTTCTCGCTGACGGGGGTCATGACCCCTCAAATCATCGCCGCTATGTCAGGTCTCGCATTGCTCAGCCTGATTCCGGTGGCCTACAAAAAGTTCAAGGGAGCGGGGTAGCCCGCGCCGGGTCAGGCCCGGGCCGGGCGCTTCCGCACCGGATCAAGCCTGGGCGCGCTCGAGGGTATCCATCACCGCGTCGGTGTCGGTCACCCATCCGAACTTGGTCTCGAAACTCCATATGGTGGCCTGGCGCGTGAAATCGGGTCCGGTGTGATCCATCGCGTCCTCTATGAGGATGGGCCAGAACTCGCGGAAGTAGGCTTCCCGCGCCGTGCTGTCGACGCAGACGTTCGTCGCCACCCCGGTGAAAAGGAGGTGGCGCACATCCATCCCGTGAAGACGACTCTCGAGATCCGTTCCCGCGAATCCGCTGAAACGGGCTTTTTTGACGACGATATCCCCGGGCTCGGGGGTCAGTTCGTCGATGATCCGCCAGCCCCAGGTGTCCTCCACGATGAGCTTGTCGCCCACCTCGGGCCGCTCGCTGATCATCTCCACCGCCATGTGTCTCATCCGGTTGGGCGACATGGGCCCCCCCGCGTCGCCGAGGTCGGGCCGGTAGCCGAACTGGAGGTAGACGACTTTCACCCCCGCGGCCCGCGCGGCGGGCAGCAGGCGCACGTTCGCCTCGATAGCGGGTTTTGTCTTCGCCTCATCGAAGCCGCTCCCGCCGGCGAGGTCCAGCATCCCGCCTTTTTTGGCGTAGGCGTTCTGCATGTCAACGACGATCACCGCCGTGCGGGCGAGGTCGATCTCCACTTCCCGGGGCCGTGCCTGCAGGATGGCCATGGCGTCTCCTTTTGGTTTTGGTCCGATGGATTTATTATAGGCGATAATCGCGGCGCCGTTAATCTCCCCGGAGGGAATCAGTTGGAGTCCCCTAACTACGCGCTCGGCATTCTTTTCGCAACGATTGCCTCTGTCTCGTGGGCGTCGGCCAATTTCTTCATCAAGCCGGCCTTGCGCGGCGCGCCTGTTTTGAAAGCGACGGCCGTGGTCACGAGCATCAACGCCTCATGCGTCCTCCTACTCACGTTGGCCTTTTTCCCCTTAGCCGCATTTCGCCCCACCGAATCCCGGACCTGGATTTTCGTCCTTCTTGCCGGAACCCTTCATTTCGGAGTCTCCCGGGCGTTCATGAACGCCGCCATACAGCGCATCGGGCCCAACCGCACCATCCCGGTGGCCAACAGTTTTCCGTTGGTCACGGCCTATCTGGCGACTTTTACACTCGGGGAGCCCCTGACCTGGCGCATCGTCCTGGGCCTCGTCCTCCTCTTCTGCGGAATCACCCTTATCGTCCGGGCCAAGCCGGCTGTTGACGAGCCGGACCGCCCTCCCGCCGCCTCGCGGACCATCGCCGGGTGGGTCTTCGCCGGGCTCACTTCTCTCCTCATGGGGGTGTCGGCCGTATTTCTCAAGAGAGCCTCTCTCGACCTCCATCCGCTCGTCGTCTCCTCGTTGACGCTTTGGTGCGGGGCGGCGGTCGCCTGGCTCATCGTCGGGGCGTCGGGAAAAAAGGAGCCGCAGGGAGCCATTCCCCCCGGCGCCTGGAAATGGCTCCTCGCCGCCGCAGCCGGCCATTCGGTCGCAATCCCTTTCTACAATAGCGCTCTCACCCAGACCCTCGCCGTCCATGTGACATCCATCGCCTCGGCCCAGCCCCTCATCGCGATACCCATCGGGTGGATATTCATGCGCGAGGCCGAGAACATCACCCTGCGCCTGATCGCCGGCGCCGCGCTTACCGTAAGCGGTACGCTGCTCGTCATCGTGTAGGCGGGAATTCGGGGAAAAGATTCCCTCGCTGCCGCATGCGTTATTGGATGAGAGGGGAAGCCCCTCCCGCAGAGAAGATAAATCCCACAATAAAAGAAGGGGGCGCTCAGGGAAGGGGTGTTTTTACGGCCTACTCTCTTTGGACACCCTAGCGGGTGTCACCTTCGGGAGCGGCCCGGCGGCGTGGCATTTGGGGCATCCCCCGGCCGGCAGAAGAAGATGGGTGGCCGGGTTAAGTGCCCGGCCCGGGTTGAGCGCCCGGCCCGGGTTGAGCGCCCGGCCCGTGGTCTGCATCCGGACCGGGATGACCCGCATCCCTCCAATCGCCTGTCCGCCGGCCACGGCGCATCTTGCGCACCGCCGGGAGATCTCTTTCTCGCAGCCGTCCAGGACTTCCTGATAACACCACCAGCTCGAATCGCGCTTTGAGCGCTGGGCGGTGCCGGGAGGCAGGGTGAGCCGCACCCCGTCCACGACAACAATATCAGCCGAGGCGCTTCTTTCGATGATCTCCACGTTCGCCCGGCGGCAGTTCCCGTAGCCACAGCAATTCTCGGGCACACCGGGGGGAAGGCCCGGGCGGTCCTCATCCACGGCCGCGAGAAAAAAGGGCACGAGAGCGATAAGAATGATTCGCTTCAAGATTCCGCCCCCGCTGCCGATCTCCAATTCCCGGGCCGGGCCCGCAGGGTCGCCACGGCGTCTCCTTTTTCGGTTCGCTCCCCCACTTCATTATAGATAATAATCGATGCCCAGGTAATCTTGATTTTCGAGACCCCGCCGGACCTTCGGACGGGGCTTTTGACGTGCCCCCCTCTCGTCGGTCCATGCTGAAGCAGCGGATTTTCGATACTCTTTCGGTATGAACCGCCCAACTTGGGGGGATATTCCATGTCCAGGAAGCGCCACACACCAGAGCAGATCATCGGCAAGCTGA
>JAVEPB010000144.1 GCA_030922375.1 bacterium
TCCAGACCCTTCTCTCCGACGCCCTGGGCGGCGGAACTCCTCCCTGGCGCCGCGAAGCGAGGATTCTGGCCCGCTCATCGAGTACCACGGCGGCGGAGTGAACCTCCCTCCCGCTGTCAGTGTGGTTCAACGCGTAGACCAGAGCCTTTGTAGCAGTGGCAGCGCTGGGCGGCGTCGAAGCTATCAGAAGCTCCGCGCCCTGGATTTGGTCCAGGCTTCTTTGGATCTGCGCACTAACCCTCTCCCTGAGCGCCTGAATGAGACGAAGATCGGTTTCGTTGAGGCTGGAAAGGCGGGCCGAACGGACAACTCCCATTAATCCCCAGAAGGCGAACCACGCAACCAACCCCGAGAAGAGGGCAAAAAGGAGCATCCGCTTTTGGGAAGATAAACGCTTGACGGTTTTCATACCTGCGGCCGGAGCCCCCGCGAGAACGCAGAACCACCAGGGCGAAGGGACAAGAACACCTTACCTGCTAGAGCGGATAGCGGCAACAGTATTTATTGATTGAAAGGTGCGAATATAAAGAAGCCGCCCCGGGGACCTGATCAAGCGGAGACGGCGCCGCTGGATTGCGAAGAACCGAATATCTTGCCGGCAAAGTGGCAGGCGGTCATGTGCCCGTCCGAGATGACCTGAAGAGGCGGCACCTCGGCGGCGCAAATATCCTCCTTGTAGGGACACCGGGTATGGAACCGGCATCCAGATGGCGGATTCACAGGGCTGGGAACATCCCCCCGGAGGATGATCCGCTCTTTTTGCCCGCCGGCGGCCGGGTCGGGGACAGGAACCGCAGAGAGCAAAGCCTCCGTATAGGGGTGGCGCGGAGACATGATGAGCTCGTCGGCCTCGGCGATTTCGACGATTTCCCCCAAATACATCACGGCGATCCTGTCGCAGATGTGCTGGACGACCGAGAGGTCGTGTGAAATGACCAGGTAGGCGATGCCGAAATCCTTTTGGAGGTCCTGGAGAAGATTGATTACCTGGGCCTGGATGGAGACATCGAGAGCGCTGACCGGCTCGTCCGCGATAATGACCTTGGGATTCAGGGCAAGGGCGCGGGCGATGCCGATTCGCTGGCGCTGGCCCCCGGAGAACTCGTGAGGGTAGCGGCGCATATGCTCCGGCCTGAGACCCACCCGCTGGAGAATCGAAGCCACCTCTTCATCGCGCTTTTTACCCTTCGCGATGTTGTGAATGGTGAGAGGCTCTCCCACGATGCTCCCGATCGTCATTCGGGGATTCAGAGAGGCATACGGATCCTGGAAAATGATTTGCATCTCACGGCGGAGTTGACGCATTTTCTCACGCTCAAGATCCAGGATATTTATCCCCTTGAAAATCACCTCGCCCGCGGTGGGCTCGATCAGACGCAGGATGGCCCTGCCCGCCGTGGATTTTCCGCAGCCGCTCTCGCCGACAAGACCCAAGGTCTCGCCCTCTTCGATATCAAAGCTGATTCCGTCCACCGCCCGGACATGGGCACGAACCCGGGAGAATACCCCCCCCCGGACAGGGAAATGCTTCACCAGGTTCTTCACTTCCAGTAGCTTCTCGGCCATTTGGACAAGTCCCAAGAGATGGTATGTAGAGAATGTGCTTCTGATATCTACCAAATCACCGGCAAGAAAGCCAACGGTCTTCCGCCCCGCAACTGAAAAAACTGCCCCAGGGCAGGAAAAAAATTCACGAGATCGCCCTGTTTCCGCGAGCAGAGGAGGAAACGTGGAATCGATAAATCCGTGTATCTATTTGATATAAATGACATTAATCCGCCAAGCGTTTTTAGGCACACTCCTTGCCTATACCTAATGCGCGGGAAGAGAACCGCCGGCCCAAAAAACCTTCTTTACGGATTGGGTGGGCCGCAGTTAAAATCGTGGAGTTTTTGAAACGCTAAACTTGATGGGCGGGAGGCCTGATCATGGCTGACATTCCTTCGATTCAACCGGCTGGCGGACCCGGCTCACTCGATCCCAGCCGCCCGGGCAAAAACGATAAATCCACCGGCGGGCCTTCGTTCTCGGATGTCCTCGACCGGACCAGCAAAGTGGGCGGCGCCGACCAGGCTACTCCAAACCAGGGCCCGGCCTCTCCCCACCCTCCGGCGTATATCGGCCGGGTCGAAAGCGCTCCGGCGGTGCAGGATACCGTCAGTCGGGCGAGCGATGAGTTCTTCCGGCTCCTCGAGTCATATCAGGGACAGCTGGGCAACCCGGATGCCTCCCTCAAGGATATCGAGCCGCTGGTACAGGACATGGCGCTCTACCAGGGCCGGCTCATGAACGATATCAAATCGCTGCCCGAGGGCGACCCTGGAAGGGGCATCCTCGAAGAGATGGCCGGCATGGTCACCAGCGAGACCGCGAAATTCTATCGGGGCGAGTACATCTAGCCGAAACATCGTGTTTTCGAGAGCCTCCCGTACAGGGAGGCTCTTTTTTTTTCCGGAAACTGGCGGCAGCCATTTGATCAAAATTCCCGCTTTTTGTTAGGTTTCCAGCTCGGACAGATTTTTTCGCCGCGCGGCGGCTTAAAATTCGCAATTACAATTGATTTCTGCGTTAGGAGGCAAAGATGGCAGAGAAAGAAAAAACCGAAGACACCGAGGAAGCTCCAAAAGATGAGGCGACCGGGACCGCGGAGGCCTCTGGCGATACGGCCAAGGAGCAGGCGGCTCCTGTGGAAGAAGAGTTGCCCAAGTTCACGGTCAACGAAATTGAAAAAATGAACGTCCCCAAGCTCAAGGAAGCCGCGCTTCAATACATGGGAAAAATCACGGGCGTGCACGGGATGGACAAGTCCGAGTTAATCCGCTCTCTCAAGGAGATCAACGGTATTCCGCTGATTGAGACGAGGAAATCCTCCAAGATCGACCGCAAGGCGATCAAGGATAAGATCAAGTCCCTTCACAAGGAACGCGACTTGGCGATTGACGAGAAGGACCGGGTTAAGCTCAAGCGCGTCCGCAATCGGGCCAAGGCCCTGCGCAGGAAACTGGTTCGCAACGCCTGATTCCGCCAAAAAGGTAAAAATCACCCGAAAAATTAAAGCCGCCTGGAATAAATCCAGGCGGCGCGGGATTATCATTATATGGCACAGTCAACAGCCCTCCCCCACCCCCCTAATGCGCCAGCATCTTCAACGCCCAGTCCGGCAACGTTCGGTTTGCGCATCAGCGAGGATATCTCTTTCCTCGACCGCACGGCGCTGTCCACCCTTCAAATCAACGTCGGGAAATACTGCAACCAGACCTGCGAGCATTGCCACGTTGGCGCGGGGCCGCACCGCACGGAGATCATGGCTGCCAAAACCGCCGGCCGAATTCTCGATTGGCTTGCGGCATCGGAAATCGAATCCGTGGACATTACCGGGGGGGCGCCCGAGCTCAACCCCGAATTCAGGCGCCTTGTCGAGGCCTCCCGCGCCCTCGGGAGGCATGTCATGGTCCGCTGCAACCTCACCGTGCTCCATGAGCCCGGCATGGATTGGCTCCCCGAATTTTATCGGGACCAGGGGGTCGATCTGATTTGCTCTCTTCCCTGCTACCTCGAGGATAACGTGAACGCCCAGCGCGGAGAGGGCGTTTACGAGAAGAGCATTGCCGCGCTGAAGGTACTGAACGAAACGGGGTTCGGGCCCCCCGGGAATTTGACCCTCAATCTGGTTTACAACCCGGTAGGGGCCGTCCTGCCTCCTCCTCAAAAAGCCCTTGAAGAAGACTACCGGCGCGAGCTCGGGCGGCGCCACGGCATCCACTTCAACGAACTTTTCACCATCGCCAACATGCCCATTTCCCGATTCGCCAGCTATCTCAAGGTCAACGGCCAGAAGGAAAGCTACATGGGCCTCCTTCGCTCGTCCTACAACTCCGAAACCCTTCCCGGCCTGATGTGCCGGGGTCTCATCAGCGTCGGTTGGGACGGCACGCTATACGACTGCGACTTCAACCAGATGCTCGACATGGCCCTCGGAAACGGGAAGCCGCTTAAACTCTGGGACACCGCCCCGGAGAAACTCATCGGCCGGAGAATCCTCACCGGAGAGCACTGCTACGGCTGCACCGCGGGCGCGGGCTCATCGTGCGGCGGCGCGCTGGCCTAATCCGGCGCGATCAGGACAACCACTCTCCAACACATGCCGGATCGGAAACCGGAAAAAATTCCATTTCTCCCCCGGCGGCGGCGAATTTAACGCCACGGTATCGCCCAAACACTTCAAAAAAAGATTGAATGGTTCATTTGAGCCGCGATACTATTACTGTAGGACTTGGCCTTGCCGGTGCTATCCGGGTATATTCCCGATCAACAAAATGCAGATGTCCTTCCTCCGAAAAGGCGTAAAACCATGAAAGCGGAATTCATCAACCCTTTCCTCCAGGCTACGGTCAAGGTGCTCACTACAATGGCCAGCATGAATCCCAAGCCGAGTAAACCCGGAATTAAACAGGACGAGGCCGCTAAAGGCGATATTACCGGAATCATCGGAATTACCGGTCATGCAGAGGGCTCCATGTCGGTCACATTTTCCGAGGGGTGCGCCCTCGCCGTTGTGAGAAACATGACCGGAGAAGACCTCTCCGAGATGAACGATGATGTCGCCGACGCCGTCGGCGAACTGACCAACATGATCTCGGGCGACGCCAGAGCCCAGCTCCAAAAAATAGGCTTCAGCTTCACGGCTGCTATCCCTACAATTGTCCGCGGGAAAAACCACACCGTAAAACACATCGCTACCGGCGGCCCCACCGTCTGCATCCCGTTCTCGACCGAACAAGGAAATTTTTGGGTGGAGGCCAGGTTCTCAGGCTAGTCATAGAGATATTTTTTCAAGCCGGTTGATCCGGAGCCGAAAGGACCGGCAGGCAACGGCTTAGGCTGTCTTACATTAGATAGGTGAACTACCGTTGGCGAATATTTTGGTGGCTTCCCAGGACGAAATCTTGCGCGATCTTTTGGAACTCTCCCTCCAAAGGTTAGAGCACTTTGTCCGGCTCTCTGAAAACGGCGAGCAATCGCTCAAAATGATTCGGGACGATTTTTTCGACCTGGCGTTGTTCGACTACGAGATGCCGGACATGACCGCGGTTGAAATTCTCAAGACGCTGAAAAATTCCTACGGAAACGTCCCGCTGGCCATGATTCTTTCGTCCGATATCTCACCCGACACGGTGAAGGAGTGCATCT
>JAVEPB010000145.1 GCA_030922375.1 bacterium
TACGGCGCCGAGGAGATGCAGAATATCAACGTCATCTCCGGCAACCGCTCCCACCCGCATCCGCACGATTTCTCGGACCGCATGCTCCGCATGGGCGATATGCTGTTCATCGATGTCGTCAGCGTCTTCAACGGCTACAAGACCTGCTATTACCAAACCTTCTGCATCGGCAAACCGTCCAAGAAACAGCTCGACGTTTACCGGCAGACCTACGAATGGCTCTTCGCCGCGATCGACATGGTGAAGCCGGGCGTCAGCACCGCCGACATCGCGTCGGTCTGGCCCTCAGCCGAGGAGCTGGGCCTTTCAGGCGAGGCCGAGGCCTTCGCCCTCCAGGTCGGCCACGGCATCGGCATCACCCACTGGGGAAAGCCTGTCATCAGCCGTTTCTTCTCGTTCGATCATCCCGAAATCATCGAGGAGGGCATGGTGCTGGCGTTCGAGACCTACTGCGGACACGGAAACGACGGCGCGCGCATCGAAGAGCAGTTCGTCGTCACCGAGAGCGGGGTCCGGATGCTCAGCAAGTTTCCGTCGCGGGACTTGATCGCCTGCCCGTGCGTCGGCTCCCTTCTGCCCTGATCGGAGCGCGGCGTCCGCCGAGGCGGGGGGCTTATTCGTTTCGGGCGGCCCGGGCCGAGTGAGAGAACCGGAAGCTCAATCCTCGCCACCTGGCCCGGAGATGAGAGTTTTTGCGAAAATCGGCTCATCCATTTCCGGTTTTCTCCTCCGCCAGCCGCCGGCCGAACCGCTCGTCGAAAACAACTTCCTCGAGCGGAACCCTCCGGCGCCAGCCCACCGACTCGAGCAGGGGGGCGCCCGCGAATTCCTCCGGATACCCCATGCACAGGTAGGCCACGGGAACCACCGGCTCGGGCAGCTCTAGAATTTTCGAAAGCTCCCGGTTGTCGAGAATGCTGACCCATCCCACCCCGACGCCCTCGGCCCGCGCGGCCAGCCACAGGTTCTGGACAGCCAGGCAGGAGCTGAAAATATCGGTGTCCTGGATGGTGTTCCGGCCGAGCACCGCGCCCCCGCGGGCACGGTCGCAGGTCACGCAGACGTTGAGGGGCGCCTCGAGGATGCCCTCGAGCTTGAGGGATTCGTAAAGCGCCCGCCGCTCGCCGCTGTAGTTTTCCGCGCCCCGGGCGTTTTCTCTTTCGAACATGGCCTTTACGCGCCGCCGGGTATCGATCTCTCTTATCAGGATGAAGTTCCAGGGCTGCATGAAACCCACCGACCCGGCGTGGTGCGCCGCGTCCAGGATGCGGCGGAGCACATCGCTGTCCACCGGGTCCGGCCTGAACCGGCGGATGTCGCGCCTGGAGTAAATCGCCTCGTAGAGTTCCATATTTATCCCCGAAGATAGATAAAATATTGGTCGGTTTAAATTGTCGCGGTTCAAAAAAAATCTTAATGAAATCGGAATGATGCGGCAACGCGCTGCGTTTCTCAAATTTCAGTCAAATCCACCCTTCCCCGTATGACGCCTTCCCGGCGGGGTAGGCCCGGCCGGTAAGCGGAATGAAGATTCCCTCGATTTTGATTTGAACTCTATCGATTTGATCGTCTGAAAATTTGATCGCGAGATAAAAATGCGCAGGATGCGGTGATCGGAGCGCGGGGGGCACGCTCGCCCAACCAGCAAATCCCCAATCAGCAAAAACCTTCGTTCCTGCCGGAACGACCCGACGGAGGTCTACTCCTCCCGCTGGCGGCGGCGGGGGGCTTCGTCTCCTGTTTGCCTGATTTCGCGGCGGGCCACCCGGGCGAGGCGGTCGCGCACCCACCCCGAGGTGGAGAGCCCGGCCTTTCCCGATGCCGTCTGGATGAGATCGAGAAGATCCTGGTTCATCCTGATTTGCAAGGGTTTATCGTGTTTTCTCCGCTCCGCTTTGACCATGCCAAAATTGTACTGCCATTGGCACCATAATACAAGATATAAAAAAAATGCGGTGCACCGGAAAAAAGCTCTTGACATATACTGCCATTGGCAGTACAAATATAGACAATAATGTAGTGCCAATGGCACTACATTAAAACTTTCCCGCGGTGAGGATAACGGCTAAGGCTCTGATCCTCCAGGGGCGCACCCCCCGGAGGAAAAGCCCCGAGGGAAAGCTGCCGCATCTATTAACTCTTTATATTTCAGGAGGTTCCTGATGAAGGCCACCGCCCGCGGCAAACGGGAAAAAGCCCTGAAGCTACTCGGCCTCCGCGAAGGCGCCGACCGCTCCCGGGTACGGAGCGCCTTCCGGAAACTCGCTTTCGACTGCCACCCGGATCTCCACGGCGGTGACCCGGAAAAGGCCCGCCTTTTTCAGGAGCTTCTCGACGCATTCCAGATCATCACCGATGAATCCGCGTTTGTCCCTCCCCCGGGGCACGCAAAGATCTCCCCCACGGATTCTGCCCAGGGCCGCGATCTTCATTACCGGCTTCGGCTGGACTTTATTCAAGCGGTCCTGGGCGGGGAGGTCTCACTCCGGTTTTCGCGCCGCGTCGATTGTCCGGAGTGCACAAAAGAAAAGCGCGCCCCCAGCCCCCGTTGCCCCAGTTGCCGGGGCATCGGCCGGGTCCAACAGGAGAGCATCATCGGAATCCGGGTCCCTCCCGGCGTCGAGGACAGCGAAATCCTCCGCTTCAGGGGCCAGGGAAACGAGGGCCTCTCGGGCGGCGAGGCCGGCGATCTTCACCTCCTCCTCTCGGTGCGGGGACACCCCGCCCTCAAGCGCAGGGGGCTGGACATCTACAGCGAACTGAAACTCCCCGAGTCCCGGCTCAGGGAGGGCGGGGCGGTCGAGGTCGCCACCATCCGCGGCAGCCGGAGAATATCTCTCCCCCCCTACACCCTGTCCGGAAAAATCTTTCAACTCAAAGGACTCGGCGTCCAACGCCGGACCGGCGACTTCACCGACTACGGAGACCACTTCGTCCGGGTGACCGCCATCAAGAGCGAAGCCATACAGGAAGCGAGAGGGGCGCCCGCCGCGGGAGGCGCTTGGGCGGCGGCGAAGAGCGGGTAGCAGGGGGAAATTAATTGGCCGTTGGCAGCCAGACAGGCGACTACGGATTCACGGGCGGAGCCGAGCGGGATAGCTACTCAGGCGATCGGCGCGCCCGGATTCGGGAACGGTTCGCCTTCCATAAAAACCTTTTTTCGGGCGCCGGGGGTCTCCATAAAAGCGCCCGCGTCATCGACCTCGAACCCATCGAGGCGAACCAGATCGAATCCGCCGCCGAGGCGGAACCCCGACAATCCAGGCGCCACCGGGGGGGCATCATCAACATCGAGATTTAACCCCGCGCCCGGGATACCGCTCCGGACCCGGCCTCAGGCCTCCTTGTCGAGGCTGGCCTGAATCGCTTCCATCGCCTTGCTCAACCCGACTCGATTTTCTCCCGGCATTTCGAACAACAACCCGGCGCTCCAGTTGGGAGGCTGGTTTTCCAGGTTCTTCTTTTTCCAGACCACGGTGGCCTCGCCGTTGTACTCCGAGCCGTCGATCGTAACGCTGCACTCGCTCGCGGCCCACAGCCGGGGGTCGTCTTCCAGCTCAACCATGAAACCGCCGGCGCTCAAATTCACGGGGCGGACAAGACCGCCCGATATCCCGGGAACCTTCACCTCAAATGGAAGCTCATAGCGTTGAAATAGACGCCGCTGGGTTCCATCGGCCATAGATAGAACTCCTTTCCGTTGGGTGAGCAGTCAACCGGCCGCCGAAATGATGCACCAACTCCCGCCCTCCCGCGAAACGACGCAGGCCCCCCTCTCCACCGGGGACTTATCGGCGGCGATTCAGGCGGGGGGTGGTTTAGGCGGCGGTTCATACAACCGCGAAACCACCCGGTTCCGGCCCTGATCCTTTGCGAGGCGGAGAAGCTCGTCCGCCGCGGCGTACATGGCGTTCCAATCCTCCGGGCGCATCGATTTCTGGGGCTCGACACCGAGAGCGCCCAGACTCACCTTGACCGCGCCGGCGGAGGGCATTCCGGTGAAATGGGCCGATTCCACGGCCTCCCGGACCCGCTCCGCCACAACGGCCAGATTTTCAAAATTCGTATGGGGAAGAAGGATTCCGAACTCCCTGCCCCCCAGCCGGAAATGGGTGTCGAGGTTCCGCGTCTGGGCCCGGATGATGAGGGCGAGTTGTTTGAGGACCGCGTTCCCCTGCGGGTGGCCGTAGCTGTCGTTGATTTTCTTGAAATGATCGATGTCGAGTACGATCATGCCGAGCGGCTGGCCCACCCGTCTTACTCGGGAGAGCTCGCGGGCGGCGATATCCTGGAACCCGGCGAAATTCATCACGCCCGTGAGCGGGTCCATGTAAGCCGCCTTGCGAAACTGCGACTGGCTGACGCTGTGCGCCAGGAAAACCGTCGTCAAATCCTTTTGCGTGAGGAAAATATCGAAGAGGCGCTCGAGATGGCCCTTCAGGACATCCTTTGACAAGTCCAGCGGAATAACCGCGTCCGCCCAGGAGTGGGGAAGCGCACTCATCGCCACCATGGCGCTGTCCACGAAGGCCACGACGGACAGCGGGGCGCCCTTGTTCTCCTCCCGGAACTCTTCCATGAAGAGATGAACTTCGGCGGCGTTCTCGCCCACATAAACCAGCAGGGCGAGCGGCGGATCTTTATGCAGCCGCTCGATCAGATCGTCGGGGGGAGATGAGTGCTGATCCTGGATCGGAATCGCCACGAGGTCCGACAGGCGCAGCATCGCGGTCTCGGAGAAACCGATGGCGGCCAGCCGGCTCAGGGAGTTGGAACTCGACAGAAAGGCGCGCAGGGCGGCGTCCTGCTCGAGCTCGGCCAGGTTTTTGAGCCCCTCCCGCGATTTGGGGGAGAGCATGTTCAGCAGGAACCTGCCCTCGCCAATCCCGAGTTCGAGGCTCGGGTCCGCTTCGCCGCCCGGAGAAGCGGAATATTCAGGGTCGGTCGGTTGTGGAGGCGTCATCTAATCCCACCGTGGGGAAGCGAAAAAACCAGCTATCGAAACCCCGATATCATCCGCCGAAGGGAGCCCGGGGCAATCTCGATTCAGTCCGCCAGCGCGAATGAGTGCCTCCGAAAGGAAACGTTCAGTTCCTCGCGGGCCACCTTCTCGCAGGCTTCGATGTCGATGATACCCGGCATATCCACGGCGGTGACCTCGACATCGCCAAACAGCCTTTTCGCCTCGCTGACAAACTCCTTGACGGAAGGATACGGGTTTTCGATCTCCTTGGTCTTGCACACTTTCTCGTAGGCTTCCGGGCTCTCGGCCTGAAGGCTCACCGAGATCGCGTCGATCAGGCCCTGGAGCTCGGGGAGGATGCTCCTCCCGTTGACCCGGTTTCCGAGGCCGTTCGTCGCCAGGCGGATTCGCTTGGCGCCGCGTCCCCGCAGCTCCAGGGCCACCTGCTTGAGATCCTCGAGCCGGGTCGTGGGCTCGCCGTACCCGCTGAAGACCACCTCCTCGTAGGAGCCGGGATCGCCCGCCGCCTCTAAGATCGCCTCGACCCCAGGGTCACTCTCCAGCGTCAGGTCGTGGCCCATGAACACCCGATCGCTCAAGAGGCCGCAAAACAAACACGCGTTGTCGCAGCGGTTCGTGATGTTGAGGTAAAGCTTTCCAGCCAGGGGGTAGGCGATTGTACCCGGCACGGGGCACGGCCCGATCTTGAAGAGGCGCCGCACGTTGACGGAGGTGGCGCGCGCCACGTCCTCGAGGGTGAGCCCCTTGATCTCGGCGAGTTTTTCGGCCACCTGGACGGTATAGGCGGGCTCGTTTCTTTTCCCGCGGTTCGGCGGCGGGGTCAGGTAGGGGCTGTCCGTTTCGACGAGAATTCGCTCGATCGGGATATCCGCGAAAACGCTCCGCAGCTCGTTTGAATTCTCGAACGTGATGGGACCCGCCGCCCCCAGATGTAAATCGAGGCCCAGGAGCTTCCGGGCGAGCTCCGCGTCCCCGGTGAAGCAGTGGACGACCCCGCCGACCCGCCACACCCTCTCCTCCTCGAGAATCGAGAACACATCCTCGCCCGCCTCGCGGCAATGGACGATGACCGGCTTGCCGATCTTCACGGCCATCCTGATCTGTTCGCGGAACCAGTGTTTTTGAAGCTTCCGGGGAGAATGGTCGTAGTGGTAGTCGAGACCGATCTCGCCGATGGCGACCACCTTGGCGTTATCGGCGAGGGCCTTGATGGGTCCGGCGGATTTGTTCGCGACGGATTTCACGTCGTGGGGATGAACCCCCACGGCGGCGAACACCCCATCGAAGGAGTTGGCGATATCCACCGTTTTGCGGCTGCTGACCAGATCCGAGCCGACGGCGATGATGGTTCCCACGCCCTTGGACAAGGCGCGTTCGAGAATCTTTCGGCGGTCGCCGTCGTAGTCGGAGGCATCGATATGGGCGTGGGAGTCGACCAGGATGGCCTCGCCCTCGACCAGGGGGATGCTCTCGAACGCCTTTTCGTCGACGGCTTTTCCAGCACCCGGGGCGCCCTGGGCGGAGCGGCCGGACTGGGAAGGACCCCCTCTTTGCCCGCGGCCGCGGCGGCGGTTGTTTCTCGGACGGCCGCCTCGGCGGCCCGAGCCCTTGCGTGGAGGCCTTCCGCCCCCGCCCTCGTTGCGGGCCCCGGATTTTTTTGGCTGTCCCCCGGAAGCCTGCTCCGGTTTGTCCGAATCCGCCATTCGCGCTTCTTTCCTTTCCCGAAGTCGCCGTCGGCTAGCGAATACGGCTGCCGGGACGGATACCGCCCTCGACGCCGACAAGCTTGAGGCCGTCCTCGTCCTCGGCGGCGAGCAGCATTCCCTGCGACTCGACGCCCATGAGCTTGACGGGCTCGAGGTTCGCCACGACCACGACGGTGCGCCCCACCAGCTCATCGGGGGCGTAGTGCCTGGCCACACCGGCGACGACGGTGCGCCGCTCCTCGCCGAGGGAAACTTCGATTTTCAAAAGATTCTTCGACTTGGGGATAATCTCGGCCGCCTCGACCCGCGCCGAGCGAAGCTCCACGCGGCGGAAGTCGTCGATGGAGATCAGTCCCCCACCCTCCGAATCGGGCGCAGCCGGAGCGGCCCCCTCGCCAGCCGCGATTCGCGCCGCCACCCTCTCCTCGAGGGCGGCCCGCGCGTCTTCCTCGATTCGCGGGAAGAGCGGCTTGCCGAGATCGGTATCGAGGCCGCCGGGCATCTTGTAGAGATCGACCAGCTCGGCGAACGGGGCCGAGAGCCAGTCACCGGCGAGGCCGAGCTGGCGGGCGATGCTGTCGGCCGCTTCGGGCATGACCGGGCTGATCAGGGCGGCGATGACGCGCAGGGCCGCCCCGGCGTGGTAGAGCGCCGAGTCGAGACGATCCTCGGGCCCGCTTTTCGCCAGTGTCCAAGGGGCGGCGGCGTCGATGTACTTGTTGCCCGCCGAGACGATCTCCCAGACGGTGCGCAGCCCGGCCTGAAGGTCGGTCGCCTCCATCTGGGCCTCGTAGCGCGCCGCGGCCTCACGGACGATCCCGGCCAGCCGGGCCTCCTCGCCGCCGTCGCCTTCGCCGCGCGAGATTTTGCCCCCCCGGTAGCGCCGGACCATGTTGAGGGTGCGGTAGAGCAGGTTGCCCAGATCGTTGGCCAGATCGCTGTTGACCCGATCGATGAGCTGGTGATGGGAGAAATCCCCGTCGGCGCCGAAGGGAATCTCGCGCAGGATGAAGTAGCGGATGGCGTCCACCCCGTACTCCTCGATCAGCCAATGGGGATCGACGGCGTTGCCCAGGCTCTTGGACATCTTCTGGCCCTCGACGGTCCACCACCCGTGGCTATAGACCTGTCCCGGAAGCGGGAGGCCCGCAGACATGAGAAACGCCGGCCAGTAGACCGAGTGGAAGCGGAGGATGTCCTTGCCGATGAAATGCTGGTCGGCGGGCCAGGCCGTGTCCGCCGGGAACCCGCCCTGGCCGAAACCGGCCGCCGTGGCGTAATTGCTCAGGGCGTCGAACCACACGTAAATCACGTGAGCCGGGTCGCCGGGCACGGGGACACCCCATTTAAAGCTCGTCCGGCTCACCGAAAGATCCCGCAGCCCGCCCGAGACGAAGCTGACTATTTCGTTGCGCCGGGAGTCGGGCTGGATGAACCGGGGGTTGCGCTCGTAGAGCTCGAGGAGGGGCTCTTGATACTTGCTCAGCCTGAAGAAATAGCTCTCCTCGCGCACCGGATCGGCCGGCCGCCCGCAGTCGGGGCATTTGCCCTCGTCGAGTTGGAGGTCGGTCAGGAAATTCTCGCACGAAACGCAGTACTTTCCCTCGTACTCGCCTTTGTAGATGTCGCCCGTCGCCTCGGCCCGCCGCCAAATCTCCTGGACTCCGGTCTTGTGCCGCTCCTCGGTCGTGCGGATGTAGTCGTCGTAGGCGATGTTGAGCTTCTTCCACAGCGCCTTGAACTTTTCGCTGTTCTCGGTGGCGAAGGCGAAGGGGTCGCGTCCGGCCTCGGCCGCCGCCTGCTCGAGCTTTTGGCCGTGCTCGTCCGTTCCCGTGAGCATCCGCGCCGGCTCCCCGCGCAGGCGGTGAAAGCGCGCCTTCGCGTCCGTGGCGACGGTGGTATAGGCGTGGCCCAAATGGGGCTTGTCGTTGACGTAGTAAATCGGCGTCGTGACGTAGAAGGGTTTACCGCTCATAGCGTCTTGAGAACTGCCTCTGTCAGGGTTAAAGGGAGGCTACCCGCCAATGGGGTTCTTGAGGGTGTACTGGCCATTCGCCATCCGGGTCAACCCGTCGGCGTGAACCGTCATCCGCTCCCCGTTTTCGAGGGCGAGCGTGATCTCCTCCGCCAGGATATCCTGACGAATCACCGTCGCCGCGCAATTGCACCCGCCCACCTTTTTCTTGCACGCCGGCAGCCGCTTCTTCACAGCGGCGTAGTGTGAATGCTCGAACCGCAGACAACATTTCAGGCGGCCGCAGGCCCCCGAAAGCTTGGTGGGGTTCAGGCTCAGATTCTGATCCTTCGCCATCCGGACCGAAATGGGGTCGAAGGCCTTGATGAAGCTGCTGCAGCAAAGCTCCTGGCCGCAGTCGCCGCATCCTCCCTTGATCCGCGCTTCGTCGCGCACACCGATCTGGCGCATCTCCACGCGAATCGAAAAATGCTCGGAAAGCGCTTTCACGAGCCGCCGGAAATCCACCCGACCGTCGGCCGAGAAGAAAAACACTCCCTTATTCTTAGAGAAAGTGTAATTCACGTTGATCAGGTTCATCGGCAGCTTCATCTCGGCAATTTTCTTCTTGGCGATGTTGAACGCCCGGTTCTCCAACCCCTCGATGGTGGAGAGCCGCGCCTCGTCCGCTTCCGTCAAGCGCCGAAGCACTTTCGGTATGGGCGCGCTGTAGTAGCGCGCCTCCATATACCGGGGGCTGTCCGTCACCGTCCCCGACTCCTCCTGTCCGTCCGGGGTTTTCACCATCACCCCCATCCCCGACCGGAGCGGTAAATCCCCCGCCAGGTGATACACCGGCTTGGAATCGAAGCGGCTGTTAACAGGAACGATTTTTATTTTTTCGGGGGTTTCGCTGCCATCGGACTGCGCCGGAGCGGCTGCAACCCCGCCCTCGTTAATTTTCCCGTTCATAAAATAAACCTCATCCACCCGCGCCCACGGTGCCGCGCAGGGAGAACACTAAGGATTCGAGCGTCAGGGAGGGGTTCGTGTTGATCTCCCCCACATCCCGGGTCGCGAACCGGACCCGATCCAGCGCCTGGATCAGACCCGAAACGCCCCAGCGGCCACCGATAGCCCGGAGCGCCTTGTCCACATCGGCATTCCAGGGCTCCAGAACATCCGGGGCCACCTCGAGAACCAGTATATCCCGAAGGAGACCTAAAATCATTTCGAGAAACCCAAGAACATCCCTTCGGGAGGACCCCCCTCTCCCCGCCACGGCCGCGGCCATGGTCAAAAGCGCCGCCTCATCCGCCTTTCCGGGCGGCGCGGAGACCCCTTCGAGAAACTCCAGGGCGCTCTCCCGCTGCTCGGCCAAGGCCTGGGAATCGGCGTCGAACGCCTGTCCCAGCCGCCCCAGGCTCAGGGAAATCAGCCGATCCGGGTCCGCCTCTCCTTCCCCGAGATTCGCCGAGAGTATCTCGCGCTGCTCGGCGCGGTTGAGGGAGCGGAATCGGAGCCGGCGGCACCGGGAGACGACCGTGGGCGGAAGAGCGTGCAAATTGGGGGTGACGATGATCAGGACGGTGTCCGGGGAGGGCTCCTCGAGCGTTTTTAAAAGAGAGTTGAACGCGGGCAGGGTCACCGTGTGGGCATTATCCAGGATAAATACGAGGCGGCGTCCTTCCTGGGGGCGTTGGTGGGCCCGCTGGAGCACCTGCTCGCGAATCGGACCGACCCCTATCGTTTTTCTGTCTTGCCCCGTACTTTTGTCCTTCTCCGGCCGGACGGTGATCACATCGGGGTGAACCCCCCGCCCGGCCTTCTCGCAGGCCGGACAGGCCCCGCAGGGCGGCGCCTCGCCCTCGCACTCGAGCGCCCGCGCGAACAGGCCCGCTGCCGTGGCCTTGCCGACCCCCTCGGGGCCGTAGAAAATATAAGCGCCCCCCACCCGGCCCGAGGCGATATCGCGCCTAAGCGATTCTACGGCCGCGTCCTGGCCTTGAATGATTCCCCAGTCCATCCGAATTCTTTCGTCACTGCTTCGAGTATGCGCGCGTGAACCTCCTCGACGGTTCCGGCCGGAATCAGGCGGAAGCGCCCGGGCTCGCCCCGGGAAATTTCCATGAATCCCCGCCAGACGCGCTCGTGGAATTCCATCCCCTCGCCCTCAAGCCGGTCTCCACTCTCCCCTCCCCTCGCCCGGCTGAGGCCCTCGCCGGGCGAGGTCTCCAGCAGGAGCGTCAGATCGGGAATCAATCCCTCGGTCGCCCGCGCGTTCAGATCCACCACCAACTCGACCGGGAGGCCGCGCCCGTAAGCCTGATAGGCAGTCGTCGAATCGAAGAACCGGTCGCAGAGGACATGCTCCCCCGCCGCGAGCGCCGGGCGAATCACCTCCCGGACATGCTGCGCCCGGTCCGCCTCGTAGAGAAACAGCTCGGCGAGGGGCGAAACTTCCTCACCCCGCGGGGCGAGAAGGATTTCCCGGATTCCGGCCCCGAGCCCGGTGCCGCCCGGCTCCCTCGTCGCACGCACAGAGAGCCCCTCGCTCTCCATCCACTCCCTGAGAAGGTCGAGCTGGGTGGATTTCCCCGCGCCCTCCGGGCCCTCGAACGTAATGAATCTGCCCCGCAAGATTCTCTCCAAACGGCGGATGAATACATCCGCACCGGCTCCGCCGAAGAGCCTACCACATTGCCAGCGGGCGGCTCCCGAAATCCGCCAAAGCCGCACAGATGGCGATACCGCCTTCAGCTTTTGAGCTGCTCGGCCTGATCGAGTTTCCGGTAGATGGTGCGGGTGGCGATTCCGAGCCGGCGGGCGGCGGCGCTTTTATCGCCGCCGGTGCTCCTCAGGGTCTCGAGGATGACCCGGTGCTCGACCTCGGCCAGGGGGGTTCCCACCGGAATGCTGATGACGGTCGAACCCGCCTCGACGGGTAGCTCATCGTCCTCGCGGCTCTCCCCCGCCACACTCGCCGGCAGATCGGCGAGTGTCAGCATCTCGCCCCGCCCCAGGACAACGGCGCGCTCCACCGAGTTCTCGAGTTCCCGGATATTTCCCGGCCAATCGTAGTTGGACATCGCCTCGACCGCCGCGCGCGAGAAGACGTTGGCGGGCTGATTGTTCTTGGCAGAAAACCGCTCGAGGAAATGCTCGACGAGAAGCGGGATGTCGCCCCGCCGCTCGCGGAGAGGCACCAGGTGGATGCCGATGACGTTGAGACGGTAGTAGAGGTCCTCCCGGAAGCGCCGCTCGGCGATGGCCTCGGTGAGGTCCTGGTTCGACGCCGCAACGATGCGCACATCCACCTTGAGGGTTTCGTTTCCGCCCAGACGCTCGAACTCGCCCTCCTGGAGGACGCGGAGAATTTTCGCCTGAAGGGCCATCGGCATGTCGCCAATCTCGTCGAGGAATAGCATCCCCCCGTCCGCCAAGAAAAACCGCCCCTCCTTCCGGGAGACCGCCCCGGTGAAGGCCCCGCGCTCGTAGCCGAAGAGCTCGCTCTCGAGCAGGGTCTCGGGCAGGGCGGCGCAATTCACCTTGATGAAGGGCCTCCCCGCCCGCTCGCTCGAGCGGTGGATGGCGTTGGCGACTATCTCCTTGCCGGTTCCACTCTCCCCGAGGATCAACACGTTGGCCGAGGTCGGGGCCACCTGGCGAATCAACTCCTTGACCTCGCGGACGGCGGCGCTGTTACCGATGAGCCCGGAGGCGTCGCTCAGGCTCTGGAGCTGGGCGCGCAGGTCGGCGTTCTCCCGGGTGAGGTCCTGTTTTTCGCGCGCCTTCGATATGGCCTTGAGGACGACGACACGCTCGAGCGGCTTGGTGATGAAATCGTATGCGCCCTCGCGCATGGCCTCGACGGCGGTCTCGACCGTGCCGTGCCCCGATATGAGAATCACCTCGGTCTCGGGACTCATGCGCTTCACCTCTTTCAGCAGGGAGATTCCGTCCCTGCCTGGCATCCTCAGATCGGTGATCACCAGATGCGCGGCCTCGCGTCCGAAAATTTCGAGCGCCGTCTCGGTGTCGTGGGCCATCGAGACCCGGTAGTCCTCCTTGGCGATCATTTTTTGCAGGGCCTCGCGGCTGCCGCGCTTGTCGTCAACGACCATGATGTGAATGTCGCTGTTGGGTCTCATGCTTTCGCCTCCACGGGGGCCGCCTCCGGCAGGGAAATATGGAAGGTGGTTCCCATCTTCTCCTGGCTCGAAAAACGTATGGTTCCTCGGTGCTCGCTCAGAATCTGCTGCGTCAGAACAAGCCCCAGCCCGGTTCCGCTCGCCTTAGTCGTGAAAAACGGGGTGAACATCGACTCCTGGTCCTTGACCGGAATCCCGATGCCCTGATCCTCGATGTCGATGCCGACGGCGCCCTCGGGGCCGGCGACGGTGCGGACCAGCAGCCTCCCGCCCTCGGGCATGGCGTCGAAGGCGTTGAGGATGAGGTTTTGAAACGCCAGCCGGATCTGCGTCTCGTCGAATTCGACCTCGGGGATATCGGCCGAAAACGAGCGCTCGACCCGTATCCCCCGGCTCGCACCCTCCTCGGCATGAAAATTCAGAAGGTCGTCGAGCAGCTCGTTGATGTCGCCCACCCGGCGGCCCGAGCGCGGCATCCGCACGAACTTGAGATAATCATCGGTCACCTGCCTGAGAATATCCACTTCGTTCTTTATCGAGCGAAGCAGCGACCAGGCTTCCGAGGTCTCCTCGCCCGCGTAGCCGCCGAGTTCGT
>JAVEPB010000146.1 GCA_030922375.1 bacterium
CCTCCATCCCCTTCAGCCCCGCGCCCGCCTGCTTCATCGCCGGCAGGAGGGATTGTATTTGCTTCGTCTGATCGCGGTAGCTGGAGGAGAGATTGTTGAATTGCGGCACGAGGGAACGGGTCGGTTTCTCGAGCTTCTCGATGCTTTCCGACATCCACTCAAACGGGAGGCCGGGGCCGGCTCCTTCGTCGAAGGCGGAGGAAATTCTTTTGATTTGCGGCATGAGGGAGGGGAAGCCGTCGGTTCCGTCGTCGACGGCGTCATCGTATATCTTTTCGAGGTATTTATCGATGTGCTTTCCATGCCCCATTTCCTTCATATGGGCCTTTATTTCATCAACGTAAAAAGGCCCTCCATGACCCAACTGCTCGTTCATGAGATCTATCAAATCCTTAAAGCCTGATTCAAAATGGCAGCCCTTACGCCAAGGTTTCTTGGTCATATTCCTTAGGTTTTCTGGAATTTTCGGGTCTTGTTTAAGGTTTTTTTTCAGATAATCTCGAATTGAGTCGAACACATCCTTTAAGTTTTCTTTAAACCAATCCGAAAGAATTTTCACCCAGTCCGCCGAAAGATTTTCCGAAGAGGCTTGGGAGGTTTTCCGAATTTTCTCAAGCTGTTTCGTCACATCTGAATTCACTTTCAGATCGATGGTGATTTTGTTGCGCTGCTCGGCCATTTGATTTCCCCCTTTGGGCCTCTGCCCGCCGTAAGGCGCGGCGAAGGCGTCATTGATCCCCGGTTAAGGCAAACCACCCTTCTGAGGGTGGTGGAATCAATGTAATCAAAGGAAGGGGAAATCCAGCTACAGGAATTGCGCACAGGTTCGGGTTGAAGGGGAAAATTTTGAATATCGCTCGGTTTTACTTCGCTCCGGGCGGCGCGGCCCATTCCGCCTGGTTTTTTTCGTCAAAGAAATAGAGCCTCGGCTCGCCCTCCTTCGTGAGGCCGTACATGCTCCGAATCCTTCCTTCGGCGTCTTCCATCATTAAAGATGGTGACTGGCTCTTGGATAAACCGAAAGAAGCGCGCTGGTTTCCCGCCGAATCGAGAACCTGTAAAGAGTGTGTACCTGTTCTGTTTATCGCGTTCATGTTGACCTGGGGTATGCCGTTTTTGTCGAAAAGCCCTACCATGGGCACTGATTCCTTTTTTGATCTGGCTTTCATCATTCCGGCAAAGAGCCGAATCTTCCCTTCGGAGTCAGAGATAAACATTCCCACATCTTTTTTCCTGATGCCGATGGCCAAACGGGGTTTTCCTCCGTCCATCATCCCAAATGTCACCTCCCCGGTCTTGCTTACCGCCCATGTCGAACGGGGGTTTCCCGAGGCGTCTTTGACCATAAATCTTTCCGCGACAATTTCCTTGGGGACGGGCCTTACCGCCCCGAGGGCGATGGCCCCGGCGAGCAGGCAGGACGCGCCCATCCAGAGGCGCTTGTGAAAGAGAAGTTTTTTCTCCTGCCGGATGAGGTCATCCTTCTGGCGGCGGATGTCATCTTCGAGCAATTCGATCCGGGTCTCGATGTCCATGGGCATTCCCCCTGAAATGGATGGCGGTGGATGACGCGAATCAGTTTATGGAGTATTTTCGTCCGCGTCCAGGGGGTATTTGGAGGGGATGAGAGAGAGGAAGATGCAGGGGGAGATTTTGAGGGGAAAGTTGTGGCGGGTTATGCCGCCAGGAGGCTTTCGGTGAGGCCGCCCTTTCCCCGCATGAGGCCCCCCAGGAAATTCTCGAGCGCCGGGCCGCTCTTCGAGGCGAAGCTTGTGAGCATCCCCTCCATCCCCTTCAGCCCCGCGCCCGCCTGCTTCATGGCCGGCACGAGGGATTTTACTTGCATGGTTTGCTCGCGGTAGCTGGAGGAAAGATTGTCGAATTGCGCCTCCACGGGCCCGGCCTGTTCCTTGAGCTTCTTGAGGGGCTCCGCCATCTGTTCAATCGGGAAACCGAAGCCGCCGGCTCCGTCGTCGAAGAGCTGGCGCAAGTCCTCATCGAGGGAGGGGATGTTCTCGCGGAAGGCTGCATCGAGTTTGCCCTGGGCGGATGCGGCGATGTCGAATTGGCGGGTGAAAACTTCCAGGTCCAGATTTTCAGCGTCCTGGAGCGTTTTGAGCGCTCCATTTTCTTGCGCCTTAATTCGGATTTCCTGTATTTGTTTCGATATGTTTTCCAGTTCCTTGAGCTTGTTCCGTACGAACTTTTTTTCCATTTCGGCCCGGAGATGTCGATTGTCTTTAAACCCGGGGGCCGGGCTTTCCCTTTTCCGCTTTGCGAATTTATCGAGGATTTTCCTTGCTATCTTTGCGCTGCGGCCTCCTCCCGCACTTGAGCCGATGGTACGCTTCCTAAACGCCTTGACAATGGTAGTTCCGGACTTTTCGAGTCCCTTCCATTTTGTACCGAACTTTTCAAATTTTTTTTGGATTTTTTTCAGCTCTTCGTTGAGGGATTTGGCTCCCTCGGCGGTGAACTTGATGTTGACCTTGTGTTCGCTCATCCCGGATTTCTCCCGTAAGGTTGGCGCATGCTTCGTCCTCCGCCGGTGGTGGCGGCCCGTTCGCCCATCCACGGTGAATGGGGCGCCTACAAATCTAGCGGGAAATCGGAAGAAACCAGCTACAGGAACTTCGCGCAGTTGCACTTACGGATAATATTCGGGAAGTTTTTTATTTACGTTCTTCAGGCTCGGGCGGAGGGCTCCAGAACGGAATGCCGTACTGGGTCCAAAATTCCATTTCAGGCTTGTCCGTTTTCGAAAGACTCATAGATAAACGGGCTTTCCCTCTCTTGTCGAGCATGGCGATTACCGGTTTTCCGTCCCTCAAGCCCATATACGCCCGTGTCCGCTCGGAGGTATCGATGAATCCGAGGGAGGGAGTGGAGCGATCATGAGCAGAGAGCCCCACCTGGATTCGCCCATCTTTATCGAAGAGAAGGATGCCGGGTCTTTCGTCTCCCTTCCCCGGCTCTTCGTAGGTCGTATCGGCTTGAAGCCGGACTAACCCCTGCTTGTCGAAAATGATCATTCCGGTTCGTTTTTTGTTGAGGACCAGGAGTAATTTCCGGTTCTCCCCCTCGGCCATCACGAATTCAGAGCCGGCGGAAGTGACCTGCCATATACCCTTTTCCGTTCCCTTGGCGTCTTTGAGGACGAACCGTTGCGCGACAATTTCCTTGGGCACGGGCCTCGTCGCGCCGATAGCGAGCGCCCCGGCGAGCAGGCAGGCCGCGCCCATCCAGAGGCGCCGGTGAAAAAGGAGTTTTTTCTCCTGCCGGATGAGGTCATCCTTCTGGCGGCGGATGTCATCTTCGAGCGATTCAAGCCGGGTCTCGATGTCCATGGTTTCCCCCTGAAATGGATGGCGGTGGATGACGCGAATTAGTTTATGTTTTATTTTCGTGTGTGTCCAGGGGGACGAAGGAGGGGTGAGGTGAGTAGGGGAAGACGAGGGAGACAGGGTAGATGTGGTTATACCCTGGGCCGAACTCGAACCGGCGCGGCTTTTGCCAAAGGTTTTTAAGCCGCAGACTTAAAAAATAAACCCCTCTAGAATCCGATAGACCAGCATCGTCGCGCCCGCGGCAAAGGGGATTGTCAGCACCCACGATGAAATAATGTTGCGAATGACCCGCAAATTCAGCGCGCGAACGCCACGGGCCATCCCCACCCCGATGACCGCGCCGACGATGGTGTGCGTCGTCGAAATGGGAAGCCCCAGCTGAGAGCAAACCAACACCGTGGTGGCCGCGCCAAACTGCGCGGCAAAACCATTTTGAGGTGTGATCTCGGTGATTTGGCTGCCAATCGTGGCGATGACCTTCCAGCCGGCAATCGCCAGGCCGGCAACGATTCCCGACCCGCCCAGCACGAGCACCCACCACGGCACCGTCACTTTCGCTGTCACCGCCCCGTTCTGAAAGACGCCGATTACAGCCGCCAACGGACCCACGGCATTGGCGACGTCGTTGGCCCCGTGAGCGAACGCCACATATCCGCAGGTGGATATCAGCAGAAACTTGAAAAATCGATCCGAAAAATTATCGTCTTCATGTTCGTTCGAGGAAATCCACAAGCGCGACCCGATAAAAACAACGGCCCCGACCACCAAACCCACCAGAAGAACAGTCCAGAAAGTCAGGGGAAGCTTGAGATTTTTAATCCCCTTGAAAACAAACGACTGAATAAAAACAACGGCGAACACAAAGAGGATGTAGGGAGCATAAAAGCGGCATGCCTTGTTTTGATCTTCCGCGGTCAGGATTTTTTCCCGCACAAAATAGAAGATGAGAAATCCCAACAGCCCTCCCGATACCGGGGAAACGACCCAACTCATCACGATGGTGAACAGGGTGCCGTAATTCAATCCACCCGCGCCCTTGGCGACGAGGCCAAATCCGATCACGGCTCCGACAATTGAATGGGTGGTCGATACGGGCATCCCCATAACCGTAGCCGCATGCAGCCAAAGAGCCGCGCCCAGGAGGGCCGCCGTCATTCCGAGCATGAACTGCTCCGGGTTGCCCGCGAATATGGCCGGGTCGACGATTCCCTTGCGTATGGTGGATGTAACGGAGCTACCGACCAAGACAGCGCCGGCGAATTCAGCGATGGCCGCGATCCATATAGCGTTTCTTAAGGAAATTACACCACTGCCAATCGACGGGGCCATGGAGTTCGCCACATCGTTGGCACCGATATTCCATGCCATGTAGAGGGCAAAAATACACGCAATAACGACCAATATTAACGCAGTTGTCATGCCGTTTCTTCGAGAAAGGTTTTACCGATAGGGAGGACGCTTATTTTTTGTATAGCATCAGGCGGATGCGGTCCACGGTTTTTTCCGAGTAATTGGCGATGTCGCCCACTTCCCGAAGTATTTTTGACCACCAAAACAGATCGACGGGCTTCAGATCATCTTCCATGTCGAACATCAACCGGAGCATATCGAACTGGGCTTTGTCGGCCTTCCACTCGAGTTGACCAACATTGTCTATTTTGTCGAGCACTTCATCGGCCTCGGGACCCGCGAGCCCAACCTCGAGTAATCCCTCGAGCGATTCCATTACCTCAAAAGAATTCCGGAAAGTATCCACACACCGATCCACGTAGGCAAGAAGCGGCTCCTCCCACGAGGGCGGGAAAAATGTTCGACGCACGGTCAGGAGAAAAGCGATATCCTCAACCGTATCGGGGATGCTGTCCTGCTGGGAAAGCACACTGAGAAGATCGGCCCGGTCCACAGGGAGAAAAATACTCCTTGGAAGAGAATCTCGTATCTCGTTCTTAATTTCGTCGGCGCGATGCTCAATCTTGGAGATATCCTTGGCGATGGTGGCGAGTTTTTCTTCATCCCCCGCCAACAAAGCTTCAAACATGGAGCGAACCCGGTCGACACACTCGGCCGATGCCGACATATGCTCCTGCAGGGCGCCAAAGGGCGATTTGGCGAAAAGCTGAACAATGGCTCGCATTCAAATGCTCCCGTTGTGGATGGGCTGCCTGCCTTCTTTTGGCGGAAACTACGCCTCTTTAATGACCCAAGTCAACCCTAAAATCATCGGAAATTCATGAATCATGAATTTTTACGCTCACAACAATAATCTGGGGGCATTTGCCCTTCACTGAAACCACCGGCATCATTGGAATTGTAAATGGACAATCCCAAAATTTAAAGTCTTGAGTTGATTTTCCTCCAGCCCTTCAGCGTCATCGGGGCTGCCTGAACAGGATGGAAGACGATGTTTTTTCTAAGGAAATTTCTTGCAGCAACTCTATTTCCCGTTGCTTTATGTGTAGAACTCATGGTCATCGGCATTTTTTTATTGTTGATGACCCGGCGGAAGATCCTGGGAAAAATATTTCTTTCCGCCGGAATCCTGATTTTCCTGCTGGTCAGCCAAAATGTAGCGAGCGACGCACTGCTCAAACCGCTGGAATCCGCTTATCCGGCTCTTCAGGAGCCGAGCCAAATTGCCTCTAAAAGTCCCGGAAACATCCGTTGGATAGTCGTTCTCGGCGGCGGATACAGCTTCGACCCAGACCTTCCGGTTACCTCTCGACTCTCACCTGCCAGTATCTATCGCCTCATCGAGGGCATTCGGCTTTTGCGTGGATTTCCGGGCAGCCGGCTCATTCTATCGGGAGGCACTATTTGGAACAAAGAATCCGAGGGAAAGGGTTTTCAGAGACTGGCTATCGCTTTGGGCGTGGATAAGCAGAGAATAATCCTTGAGGAAAAATCGCGAACCACCCGGGATCAGGCGGTCAACATCAAGAAAATTATCGGAAATGACAGGCAAGTCCTGGTAACTTCAGCCTCTCACATGCCCAGAGCGATGTCGATGTTCCAAAAGGAGGAAATGGACCCCATTCCGGCGCCAACGGACCACCGGGTATTAAAAAATCCCTCTCCGGTTTATATGAGGCTTATCCCCAATGCAGACGCCTTGGTAAAATCAAAGCGTTCATTCTATGAGTACCTGGGGCTGACCTGGGCCAAATTACGCGGCGATATCAATTAGCCGTCAAATCGAGTTTCTCTTATTCAAGTACGAAAATTATCTGCCGATCGATGCGGTTTTTGTGGGTGACGGGTTCTTGCCGCTGGCAGGCTCATCGCGATGAAACGTTCCATTTCCCGGAATTTCGGTTTTGGGGGTCACCATCGCCTGAAAGCAATCCGCGCAAATTCCGTGAGAAACGGGAACCTGCTCCGCCTTGGGAGGAGCAACGTCCAGGTGGACGATGGGTTCAGTCAACCCTATTCCATGGTACGACCCATCATCACCCAAAACCCGAAAACAATAACCACATTGCTTAACCATTCTGATATCCCCTTTTCTCATCACTCAGTCAATAATGCCGAGGCAAAAAGATTTCATCGTTATATTTGCTCAAGCCAGGGTCGTACGGTCCTGAAAACCACTCGTCCCAACGGCTCAAGGACTCGTCCCAAATATGTGCAACCTTTGTGCCGATTCGAAGTCCAAGGGGATATCGACCTAACTGATTGAATTGTAAAGAATTACCATTCAAAAATTCTTGCTCCCTTTATTCACGCCTTTCACCACCGTCAGGAAATCCTTTCCACTTGTCAGAGAAATGAGGAGATAAAATTCACAACTCGTTAAATAACAAAGACATACATGGCAACGAATTTTTTGCGGGAATCAGACGCAAAGAGCCATATTCCTGGCG
>JAVEPB010000147.1 GCA_030922375.1 bacterium
ATACAGGTTCCTGATCAACCGGGAGCGGGTGGGCCAGGCACCTCCACGAAGCACCCGGCGCGAGTGGAACCAGGGCTCAGAGTAGTCCTTATAGGGGTCGGCGACGAAGCCGGGGAAGGGGGCGAAAACCGAACTGGTCCACTCCCAGGCGTTCCCGAGCATCTGGCGGCAGCCGAAGGCGCTGTCGCCCTTTGGAAACGCGCCGACGTCCACGCAGCCCATGTGCCGCCAGTCGAGGTTGACCCGATCCGGGGTGGGCGGCTCATCCCCCCAGGGGTAGCGCCGCTTTCGCTCGGTGAATCCGCCGCCCGAGGCGGATCGTTCGCCCGAGGCGGCCAACTCCCACTCGGCCTCGGTGGGCAGCCGCCGGCCCGCCCACCGGCAATAGGCCTCGGCCTCGTAGAAGTTTATGTGAATCACGGGCCGGTGCGGTTCGAGCGGCAACCACTCGTCGAAGTTGCGCCGCTCCCAACCGTCCGCGCCGCGGCGCCAATGAACGGGATGCTGTGAATCCTCCTCGGAGCGCCACTTCCACCCTCCCCGGACCAGAGCGATTCGTTCCGGTAGCCGCCGCCGTCAACGAACTCCGAGAACTCGGTCTGTGTCACCGCCGCCCGGGCAATGGCGAATGGTGCGATCTCGACCGGGTGCGCCCACTTCTCGTTATCGAAGGCGAAGGATTCGTCCCTAGGGGCGCCGAGCATATAGACGCCGCCCGGTATCCGCGCATCGCCGGGGAACGGTCCGCCGCCGATGTCCTCTTTCGTGCGGGTGCGCTCGGTGTATTCGAGGAGCCCCGAGGGAACCGGGTAGCCCAGGGTCTGACGCGTGTAGGAGAAAGCCTCGGTGTGCATGTCCTCGTGATAGACCCCGTACATGACATGATAGGCCTCGTCCTCGGTCAGGCCGCCGCTTTCGACGCGCTCCATCACCTTGGCGACGACCTGGTCCATGTAGCGATAGATTTCCCGGCGCGGGGGCAGGGGAAGATCCCACCTCGTGTGGTGGTGAATCTCCATGGAATCGTAGGGTTCGTCCTCGTCGGCGCGGGTCGGCTCGCGCCCGTTGATGCCGCGCAGCATCCATTTTCCCTGGAACCAGGCCATGTGCCCGATCTCCCAGAGAAGTGGATTCACGCAGATGAGTTTCGGGCCGATGAGTTGATCGTCCGAAAGATCGTCCACGAGCTCGCAGGTTCGGTCCCGCGCATCGTTGACCCATTCCGCGAGTTCCGCGGGAGTTGGCATTTATTTTTCTCCAGGGTTTGACTGAAAACAAATCTGTGAGCCGATTTTACTGATTCCGTCCCCCGGCTGTCCAATCTGGGATAAAAGGGTGGTCCGGTCGGAATCGCCGTGGACCTTCCCCCGCCATTCGTAGATGATGGCGTTTTGGGTATCGGAGATTGCGGCCCAATTTCGCCGTTTCGAGTCCGAAACCGGGGCTAGGAGGAGAGTTGACCTGCCGATGAAGATTTCCGCGATCGATCATTTTGTCCTGACGGTGCGCTCGATTCCGGCCACCTGCGAATTCTATGATCGGGTGTTGGGCATGAGGGCCGTCAAGTTCGACAGCGGTAGGCGGGCGCTCGTTTTTGGCCGCCAGAAGATTAACCTCCACCAGGCGGGGCGCGAGTTCGA
>JAVEPB010000148.1 GCA_030922375.1 bacterium
TTCGTCCTTTCGATCAAACAGGAGTGCCTTGAGCGGATGATATTCTTTTCCGAGAAATCACTCCGTAGAGCGGTCACCGCTTATATGGTTCACTATCACCTGAAGCGAAACCACTAAGGTTCGAACCATTTGAGAAAAGGCCAGGGATAGGCGGAAATGTGTATTGTCGCGCGCGGCTTGGGGGAATGCTCAGATACTATTACCGCGAGGCGGAATAGATTCGGATGAGTTTTTGGACAGGACAGGGTCCAATTATTGCGGAGCGCAGCCATGAACAGGCTATGCTCATCCCCAGATTCCAATAACCGCATGAATAGAATACCATCCCCGCACTCACGTATGAATTTGGGGGAACGCCGGTGAGTTGGGCTACGTCGTTGTTGCTTGCGCTTTTTCTTTTCTTCCTTCCCGTCGCACCTCAAGCGCTGGGAGAGTCGACTCCTTCTGGATCGATGAGCGAAACCGGTAAGTTCGCGGTTTCTCTGATCTCAGCGCCTTCCTGGGTTCGCGATAATACGCGTGCCTGGATGGCTCGCCGAGGCAAGCCGGACGTAGCCGCCGCCCTTATCATGACGCTGCGCTACATTGCGGGTGATCGGGTGAAAAACAACGAGGTGCTCAAGGCGATAACAGGCGCGAATCACGGCCCCGATTGGAACGACTGGATGCTTTGGCAGCAGGCCCATCCAGAGGTCAAACCCTTCAAGGGTTTCGATCGATTCCAAGCCGACCTCTTCGCGAAAATCGACCCCAATTTCCGCGTTTTCCTCCACCCCGGCGTGAAACATGAGATCCGCCTCGAAGAAATTGTCTGGGGAGGGGTGAAGAAGGACGGTATTCCGGCCTTGACCAACCCGGAGTTAATCTCCGCGGCCTCGGCGGACTATCTCACCCAAAACGAGCTCGTCTTCGGCGTCGAGATCAATGGTGACATTCGCGCCTATCCGCTGCGATTCATGGACTGGCATGAGATGTTTAATGACGTGATCGGAGGCGTTCCGGTTTCTCTTGCCTACTGAACGCTGTGCGGATCGGGGATCCTTTTCGATACGAGGGTGAAAGGAAGAAACAAACCCTTTGTCTTCGGATCTTCGGGCTTTCTCTACCGCTCCAACAAGCTCATGTACGACTACAAGACGAATTCGCTTTGGAACCAGTTCACGGGCCGTCCAGTGGTGGGCAAATTGACTGGCTCCGGAATCAAGTTGAAAATTTTGCCGGTGGTGATCACAACTTGGGGCGGATGGCGCGCACGGCATCCCAAAACCAAGGTGCTATCGCTTCGAACCGGATATGATCGAAACTATTCACCGGGCTTGCCCTACGGCGCCTACTTCGCAAGCCCCGATCTTATGTTTCCGGCCCTCACCCTAGACGCGCGGCTTCGGCCGAAGGATTATGTCTTCGGCCTGCGGATGACGGGTGTTCAAAAAGCCTGGCCGCTGAGTGCCTTCGAGGGCGGGCGGGTGCTCAACGACCAAATTGGGATTCTCGAAATCGTTCTGGTGGGCGACGCCACGAGCCGCACGGTACGCGCCTACCGCTCTGGAGGCCGCGTCTTCAAGAAAGGACCCGGGCCGAACCAGCTTTCCTCTAAAAGCGCCGTCTGGACCATCACGGAAGCGGCCCTAAAGGGCCCAAAGGGGGAAATCCTGACACGCTTGCCTGGCCACATCGCGTACTGGTTCGCCTGGAGCGGGTATTTAAGCAAGACAAATTTCTACGCGAAATAAAGAGGCTAACTTGAATCGGTTGGTTAGGTATGCTCCGCAAAAATTAGGTCCTCCATAAAAAAGAATACTTTTGTGAGCTCGCCAGATTGGGTTTAGACGTGCCATGAACCATCTTATGGACATAGTCAATGACATTATTCATGTGTAGATTGTCCTGTGTTTGGCAAATCAGTAATTCGCCGTGAAAGGCTCCCGCGTACACCCCCTTCCTCATCCCGACGATTCCGGGTAGTTTGTGCACTTTCCATCCACCCGACACTTAAGGAGGCCCGTCATGCCGGGAACGCCGGACTATTTCAGGGGAAAGACGATAGTAATCACAGGCGCGGCAAGCGGTATCGGCAAGGCCACGGCTCTGATTTTCGCCCGAGAGGGCGCGAACGTCCTCTGCGCGGACATTGACGGGGAGGGCGCGGCGCGCATCGCCGACGAGGTGAGCGAGGGTGGTGGTCGGGGTGTTGCAACGACCAACGACGTAACCTCCCGTGGGAGCGTGGAGGAGATGATCCGGAAGGCAAAAGAAGCCTTCGGGCGGATCGACTTTCAGTTCAACTCGGCGGGCGCGGCTCTCCGGCGCTCGGAGTTTCTGGATATCGACGAGGAGTTATGGGACCAAACCTTCGACCTCAACGTCAAGGGCATCTACTACGGTATGCAGGCCGTCCTGCCCGAGATGCTCTCAAACGGCGCTGGCGTCATCGTCAACATGGCTAGCATGGCCCATCGGCGCGGGGGACCGGGGACGGGTGTCCACTACGCCGCCGCCAAGGGAGCAGTCGTCTCGATGACACTGGGCGTCGCCCGTGAATACGCCGGGCGGGGGATCCGCTGTCTCTCGATCTCCCCCGGTCCCATCGATACTCCCTTTCAGGACATCTCCTCCCCTGAACTGATCCAATCCATGAAAGACGCCATTCCGTTGGGCCGCTTCGGCCGACCTGAAGAGATCGGCGAGGTGGTCCTCTTCATGTGCTCGGACGCGTGTGAGTTTATGACGGCAGATACCGTCTTCATCAACGGAGGAGGGGGATGGCGGTAGGAGGCCTCTGGCCTTCGGAGTCGGGGTTGAAGGGCCTTTTTGATTCGCGGTCTATTTTGTGGGGCATGTTCATTGCCTCTAGGACTCTCAAGGAAGTGGTCCCATTGTCAGGGGCAAGTCACACGCAGAAAAGTATATTGATCATATTTGAAGAGGAGAGAGCATTACCGCATAATTTTGGATAAAGGGATTTCGGCGGATGGACCGATACATCGACAGCCACAACCACATGCATGCCCTGAGCTGGGACCAGTGGGAACAATTCGCCATGACTGGGATGGCGGGGGCGATACTTTCTTGCGGAAATCCTCACGTTTACCGGGAAATTTGGGAAAACCCACCCACGGCCGGGGATATTCTCCGTTTTTGGGATTCTCCCATCCGGATGGCGCGGGTTTCCGAGGAAAAACACTTCATGCGGATCAAGTGCGCGGTGGGCGTGAGTTCCATGACCCGTGTCAAGGGCTGGGAAAGACTTATCGAAGAACTTCCGGTATATCTGAACGATCCCCACGTAGCGGCGGTGGGGGAGGCAGGCTTGGACCCCTCGCAATATTTTCAGCTCATCTGGCCGCTGGAAGATCAGGCCCGCTGTCTCGAAGCGCAGGCGCGTATCGCGGCCGACACGGGGAAACCCCTCATTCTTCACACCCCCACCCCGAAAAAAAACAAGGATTTTCTCGGGAACGTCGCAGTCCAGGAAGACGTCTCACCCGAAGAGTTCCGATTGCATTATCTCCGGCGCGATATGGAAATTATCGAAAAAGCGGGGCTACCCCACAATCTACTCGTCATTGACCACGTGGACGGAACCATCATCGATTTTGTCCACAAGGAAACCGCCGCCTGGTGCGCGGTCAGCATCGGCAGCGCGCTTCGGCCTATCCATCCTGATCGGGTGGGCGAGTGGGTGAAAGAATACGGGTCCGATCGGATCATGCTCAACTCGGACCACCTCGGGTACCGATCCATTGACTTTTATTCCGTGCCCAAGACGCTTAGGGCCATGAGGAGAGCAGAAATTTCAAGCGAAGACGTTCGCCGGGTGTCATTTGATAATGCGAATGGATTGTTCGGGATGGGTCTATGACCCGGTTCTTCGGAGACCTTTTTCATTTCAAGCGAAATTGATTGTACGATAATACGATCAGACTGTCTTCATCGGATTTGGACTAAATCATCACCCTATGCTCCGCAAAAATTGGATCCACCATAAAATGAATGCTTTGGCGAAGTCGATTGATCGAGTCTCGACGTGGCATGATGTGTGTCATGCGCATAGTCAAAACGCGTCCTGTCCAAATATACGATCGAGTCTTAAATTCTTATCTGAATGAGCTTATTATCAGAGTTCAAAAGCATTGGTTTGTTAAGGGATCCATTTTTGCGGAGCACAGGCTACTTCACGTCGAGATGGATGTATTTCTCGAAAGAGAAAAAGCCAGTACAATCAATGTGCTTGAGTTTTCGGGAGGCACAAAGGGAGATGGAGCGATGATCGCGCCGAAAATACCAGAGAAAGTCACCGTCCGGGACGTTGCCATGCGCGACGGAATCCAGAACCTGAAGCAGATTATCCCGACCGAACTCAAAATTGGCCTGATCGAAGGAATGGCCAGCGCCGGAATCCGGCGTATCGAGGCGGCTAGCTTCATGAACCCAAAGGCTGTTCCCAACACGGCGGACGCCGGCGAAGTGATGCGGCGGATAAAGAGAAAGTCCGGTGTCCGCTACGAGGCGCTGGTGGCCAACCTTCGCGGGGCGAGGCGCGCTGTCGAGGCCGGTTGCGACGGCGTGCAGCAGGTTATCTCTCTCACTGACGTTCACAATCGGGCCAACGTCAATCGTTCGGTCAAGCAAAGCCTGGAGGAGATGAAAGAAATCGCGGCGCTCGTACGCGGGGAGGGGATTCCCTTCTGCGGCGCGATCAGCCTCGCCACGGGTTGTCCATATACCGGGCGCGTGTCGGAGGAGAGCGTCTACGAGCTGGCCGAAAAATACGCCATTCTCGGCGTGGACGAAATATTCCTTTGCGACTCGATGGGTATGGGCGATCCGGCGCGGATGGGGCGGATGGTCGCCGAGATTCGCCGCCGCTGGCCGGTGACGGATCTAACCGTTCATATTCACAACACGCGGGGGATGGGCCTCGCCAACGCCCTTGCCTCGATGCAGGCGGGTGCAGCAACACTGGACGCCTCGCTCGGCGGCCTCGGCGGCTGTCCCTTCGCGCCCGGCGCGAGTGGGAACATTTCGACTGAAGATCTCGTGCATATGCTCTGGCTGATGGAGATCGAGACCGGCATTGATCTCGATGCACTCCGGGCGCTTGCTGGAAAACTTGCGGACGCGCTCGACACCCCGCTATTCAGCGCCGTGCACCGGGCGGGCAAGAGCTTTGAGAAGTCTCCCGTTCCCGAACAGCTCCTCGTGGGAGAAGACGAACGAACCAGCCAGTACGTGGGAGGGCTCGCCGATCGGGTTTGAGGATTCGATCCTAATGTTGATCAGAGCGGGAGTCCTTCTTCCTTTATTTCTTCCTCATCGAACCCCAGGCGTTCGATCAATATCTCCCGATTATGATGGCCTAGGCGAGGACCGGCATGGCGAATGGAGCCGGGGGTCCGAGAGAGCTTACCGACAACATTCTGCATGCGGACCGGACCGCCGAATTCCTCATCGTTGACCGAAGTGACGCTCTCTCGCGCGATTATCTGTGGATCTTCCATCACCATTTTCACGTCGTTGATGGGTGTGGCCGCGCCGTCGTACTCGATGAGATGGCCCATCACCTCGTCGAGCGTCATTTTGCCGACCGTTTTTTGAAGCTCTTCTTCCAATGCGTCCGGATTTTTCATCCGTGCGCGGTTGTCGAGAAAACGGGAGTCTTCGATCAGATCCTCGCGCCCGAGGCCACGGCAGATGTTCTCGAAGATGGACTGGTTCGAACCTGCAATGAGTATCCATTTCCCATCCCTTGTTTTGAAATTGTTCCGTGGGACGGCGAATGAGAGCCGCGAGCCGCTACGCCCCTGAATGAGTCCTAGCTGATCGTAGTTGATGACCTGGGGTCCCAACATGGTGAAGAGTTGCTCGTAGATGGCCATGTCGATGTGCTGGCCTTGGCCGCCCCGGCACTCGCGCCCGTACAGCGCGGCCATCACGAGAAATGCAGCGCCGATGCCGGTCGATGAATCTCCCAGCCCCCACGAGGGGCTCATGGGCGGACCGTCGGCCTCTCCGTTGATGTGAGAAAAACCCGCATAGGCCTCTGCGAGGGAACCGAAGCCAGGCCGGTCCTTGTTAGGTCCGGTCTGACCGAAGCCCGTAATCGATAGCATGATGATGCGCGGATTGATCCCGGAGAGAATTTCATAACCCAGCCCCCACCGGTCAAGTACGCCTGGGCGGAAATTTTCAACGACAACATCAGAGTTTTCCGCGAGGGCCTTGACGGCCCGGACGCCGAATGGCGTGTGAAAATCGAGGGTGACGCTTTTTTTATTCCGGTTGATGACCTTGAAATAAAGACCGACGCCGTTCTTATTGTTTCCCCACATCCGCATACCGTCGCCTCGCCCGGGCTGTTCGATCTTGATAACTTCGGCGCCATAATCAGCGAGATACATCGTTGCCATCGGCGCGGCAAGATAATTTGACAGATCGAGCACCTTCACGCCTTCAAGCGGAGGCGGCCCCGTTGCATCGTCATTCATGGCCTTTTCTCCATGTGGGATAATGGGTCATTTTTATGAAGATATCACTGTGCGCCTCGATCTCCCAATCGGAAAGATGGAATAAGGGGGTATCAGAACTGAACATCAAAAAAATTTTGACTTCTATGAGAAGTATATTATGCACGTGTTCGATTCGAAGAAGCTGCTGATAAAGTCCCTTTTCACGCTACAATCGGCTGAATGGGTGTATGATGGGAGAATTTCTCTCGCTCGACGGGTCCCATCCGATGCTCAGTCGCGATTCCACCCAGCGCAGCTTGAACTATCCGATCATCTATGATCGCCTCACCGAGATGGACGGAGATCCGCCAGACCATTTCGAGAAAGGTTCCTGCCTGCGGAGAGCCTGGGGATCGGGATGTAATCGGAGCCTAGTTGTATGGCCCGCTCCTTGCCTTGATGATTTCCTGATAAATCTTCGGAGCCATTGTTAAAGATTTTGGCCGTGGAGGATTGCAGATGGATGTTTTACGGGTCATTGAACAGATTGAAAAGGATTTTGAACCCTCTCATATCGAGCGTCTTTTGAAATACATTCGTCAGCCAAGCGTTTCTGCTCTCAATTTGGGAAACCAGGAAATGGCGGAGATGCTGACTGCTGAAATTCGTGAAGTTGGCGGGGAGGCCGAGGTGATCGAGACCGTCGAGTTTCCAGTTGTGTTCGGCCTCATCGACGAAGGCGCCGATCGGACTTTGCTATGCCACGGGCTCTACGATGTAACTCCGGCAGAGGAGCCCAACTGGATTAATCCGCCTTTTGATCCTCAAATCCAGGAACTGGATGGCCTGGGCCGTTGCGTTGTTGGCCGGGGAGCGGAGGACATGAAAACGGGAATCGCGTGTGTGATGAACACTGTTTACGCCGCGCGTGCGGCCGGCGAGAAGCTACCCATTAACCTGATGTTCGTCCACGAGGCCTCAGAGCTGGGAAGCGGGGGGATCAAAGATTTTTTTCCCCGCTACAAAGATAAAATGAAAAGGGCGAATGCCGCTTATTGGCTTTGTCCAATGGGGCAGACCGACGGGACCCCTATCGTTCCCCTGGGTCTCAAGGGGAACTTGATGGGCAGGCTCTTTTGTCGTCCCGGCGAGTGGGGTGGGCCGGTTGGAAATGAAATTCATGCCCTGAATTGCAATTGGATCGGCAACCCTGCCGATCGCCTTGTCGAGGCCGTTTCATATTTGGAAAAAAGGCTTCAGGAGATTTATGAGAAAGGCGGTGGCTGGGTTCCAAGCAGTTTACAGGAAGAATTGTGTCGTCAGCTTTCGGAGCGCATGGATCCGGAAATGATGAGACGGAGCTTGGGGGTAGAACGCTTCAAGCAAGACGATTTCCACGCTGCGGTTCGTGCTCATCTGTTCAAGGCGGAGTTCACCCTCATCGGTCTTCAGGCGGGATTCATTGGCGAGGGAAAATCAGTCAAGGTGAGCATTCCCTCCGAAGCTCAGGCAGTGGTGAACATGCGTTTTCAGCCCGGCGAGGACCCCGACGAGCGCATCGAGAATATTCGCAACATTTTGTCCGAAGGCGGTTACGGTGACATCGAGTTTGTCGTGAATAACCACTATGCGGGTGGAGGAACTCCTCCGGACCACTCTCTAATTAAATGTTTTCTTCAGGCTCATATAGATATGGGTGCGGATCCAGAGGTGTGGCCGGTTCATCCCACGGGAATGCCGGTCTCGCTGTGGACCGAGGAGCTTGGGGTGCCATGGATTGGCGGCCTCCCTTGCAACGCCATGCGTAAACACGCGGCGAACGAATATGCTCAAGTCGATGGTATCCTTCAGTCAGCGAAGTTCCTTGTACACTTTTTCGAAGGATTTTCTGGATTGACGTATTAGGTAGGGAGTGTTGGGTGGTGAAAGAGGTGTGCTCCGTAGAAAGTGGATCCATTAGAAATTTAAAGATTTTTCGAGATTGCCAATTGCTAATTTCCGGTGTGCTCCGCAGAAATTGGATCCCATGTAGATTGAATGAGTTAGGAAGTTGGCTTGAAGGGGACATCCCATGGCAAAATCCCCGCCATGGACATAATCAGAACGACTTATCAGGTTGGAATTGACGTCTTTTCATTCATTTCTCGTCTTCCTCGCTCTCGCTCCTCTCTGGTGGCTGAAAGTCTCTTCCTCAGGAAACAACTTGCTATTTATCAGGAGCGGGGCAAGAAAACAGGTCGAATCAATTCTGCTACGAAGCTCACACTGATTGGCCTCTCCAAGCTTTTCAATTGGAGAGACTCATTGATGGTCATTCAACCCAAGACTCTCATTCGGTGGCACCGAGAAGGTTTTAGGCTGTTTTAGCGCTGGAAGTCGAGAAAGGGCAGGCCTCGAATCCCTGAAGACCTCAGAGGTCTGATTCGTCAAATAACCCGGGAAAACCCTTTATGGGGCGAGGAGCGTATAGCGAATGAGCTTCTACTCAAACTGGGTATTCAGATCTCGCCTCGTACGGTTTGGAAGTACATGCCAAAAGAGCCATCACGCGGGCCACATCATGATCAACGCTGGGCCACCTTTTTGCGCAATCACGCTGGAGCAATCCTGGCATGTGACTTCTTTGTTGT
>JAVEPB010000149.1 GCA_030922375.1 bacterium
ACGGCTACCTGTTCGCCCTCGGGGACCAACCCCTTATTCAGACCGATCTCGTTGACCGCCTGATCGCCTCCTTCGCCCCGGGTGAAGGAGAGCCGCTCGCGGCCGCTCCATTTTTCAAAGGCCGCCGGGGGAATCCTGTCGTGATATCCTCCCGGCTCAGGGAAAGACTCGAGTCGCTGAGCGGAGACGAGGGCGCAAAAAGCATCCTGAAATCCATCATGGACGAATCCCCCGCCCGCCTTGCGGCCGTCGAGGCGGAAAGTGAAGATATTTTCAGGGATATCGACACCCAGGACGATTTCGACAGGCTCAAAAATCGTTTCACCGACACATAACCGTTCCTTCTTTATCTCCAAGGAGAATCGCCATGATCACTCCATTTCAAATCGCCTCGGGTCCGCGCGTTCGCTTTGGCCGCGGCGAGGCCGCCTTCGCCGGGGAGGAGGCAGGGGCGCTGGGAATGAAACGGCCCATGATTATAACCGATGCCGGAGTCGCCTCGTGCGGCGCCCTCGGTACCCTTACCCAGGGTCTTGAAAAAGCCGGACTCGATTTCTATCTCTACGATCAGGTGGAAGCCGACCCCTCCGACGAAAGCATGGCCCGCGCCCGGGAAACCTTCGAAGAGGGCGGTTGCGACGGCATTGTCGCCGCCGGGGGAGGCAGTTCCATCGACACGGCCAAGGCGGCCGGGGTCCTCGTTGGAAACGGCGGCAATATCCAGGACTATTATGGATTTGGTAACGTCCCGGGCCCGCTGCCCCCGTTGATTACGGTGCCCACAACGGCTGGAACGGGGAGCGAGGTGACCTGCAGCGCCATCGTCACCGACTCCATCCAAAAGATTAAGGCCGTCATGGCAAGTCCGCTGATGTTCGCCCGCGTGGCGGTGGTGGACCCCGAACTCCTATCCTTGATGCCGCCTCCTATCGCCGCCGGCACGCTGATGGACGCCCTGACCCACGCAATCGAATCAATGGCTTCCCCGAAAGCCAATCCCTGGACGAGAGCCCTTTGTCTTCAGGCCATCGCCAACATCGGCCGATACGCGCGCCGGTTCGTCGAAAATCCCGCAGACCCGGAACCCGCCGGCGCGATTTCCCTGGCTTCCACCTGGGCCGGCCATTGCTTCACCAATACCGGCCTCGGTATCGTCCACTCCCTCTCCCACCCCATTGGGGTCTACCACCACATCCACCACGGGACATCAAACGCGATTTTTCTACCGCCCGTCATGCGGTTCAACCTCCAGGCTGTCCGCGGAGATTACGCTCAAATCGCCCCCCTTCTTCAAAATCCCGCCGAGGCGGACCGGGTCGATCCCCGCGACGAGACCGCCCCGCAGGTTGCGATAGATAGCGTCCGCTCCCTGGTCCGGGACATCGGCATATCGGCAACCCTTCGCGAGGCCGGCATTACAAGCGAGGAAGGATTCGAAACCATGGCGAAGGACGCGGGGGAAAGCCCGCAGGTGCTTACCAATCCCGTTCACGCCACCGAAGAGGATATGCTCTCGCTCCTTCGGGCGGCGATGAACGGATAAGGAGTTCCAGGTTGACCAAACCGAGCTCGAATTCAAAATCCCGGACACGGCGGACCTCCCGTCCGGGCGAATTCTCGGAAGAAGCCGTTTAATGGCCTTGGGGAAAGTCATCTTTTCAAGGGAGGATATCGATCGGCGGACCGCCGAGCTCGCCCGCGAAATCAACGCCGCCATTCCCGTCGGAAAACTCCACGTCATCATCACCCTTAAGGGCGCCCTGTATTTTGGCGTCGACCTGATTCGTGCGCTCGGCCGCCAGGTCACAATCGGTTTCATCACGGCGTCGAGCTACGGAGATGATACGGAGAGCTCGGGTGAGGTACGGCTCAGGGCCGAGGACACCGGGGAGATCGCCGCGCGCCGCGTTCTTATCGTGGAAGACATCATCGACACCGGCCGAACGCTTGAATCCGTCGTGAATACAATTCGCTCCCGGAAACCGGCATCGGTACACACCGTCGCATTCATTGACAAACCTTCACGCCGTGAAGTGGCCATCGACGCCGATTTCGCGGGATTTTCCGTGGAAGACGTTTTTCTCGTGGGGTATGGTTTGGACTATGCCGAGGCGTACCGGGAACTCCCCTGCATACGCTCTTTCGAGCCATAGGCCCGACGGCGCCGTACCCTCAAAAGCGGGGTGACGGATGATTTTTTATTACCGAATGTTTCCGTGAACTTCGGCGAATTGAAATCAATCGTTCTCTTTCATCTCGGAACGGACGGTATGGACCGCCTCTTCGAATTCTTCCTCGCTATCTTCGGAGATTTTGAACCATAAACCAATATTCCACGTGTGAGGTTCCACTGACAGCTCCTCTTTCACCCACACCACGGTTACATCACAGGAAAATACCTTATCCTGAATCCGAATGGCGCACTCGCTGACCAATCCCACCTTGGGCTCGTCGGGCACATTGACCATAAAACCGCCCATGCTGACATCAATCGGCCTCAGCCAGTCATTGGCGATATCAGGAGCCTCAATCAAAACCGGCAATTTGTGCCGGGTATGCTGGCGCTTCTCCGAGCCATCACTCATGGACCGAACTCCGCAGAATTTTCGTGAAGAGAATCATGGTAAAAGCATATACAAGTAAATGGTAAAATTCCAATTTCGTGAGATTATAATTATACAAAACTTTTAAATACTTTTACCCATAAATAATTTGTTTATAGGCGAGCAGCCTCTTCGATGGGCTTAGGGCCCTGTCATTTTCCAATGACAACCAACGTAGAGAAATGCTCTCGCGCAGACTAGCCCCCGGAAGGGGCCGGGAGTATGATTCAGGAGATGCTGGCCCCTTTGATAATCGAGGTTCCCCAATGAATATGCCATCTCAGGTTCATATCGTCGAGGTAGGTACCCGCGACGGAATTCAGGCGGAAAAACAGTTTGTCGAACTGGACCAGAAGCTGCGGATGCTCGAGCTTATCGTTGCGGCAGGGGTGCAGCGTATCGAGGCTACCAGTTTTGTGAGCCCCAAGCATGTTCCCCAAATGGCCGACGCTGCGGAGGTCCTGGCGGGCATGGAGCGGCCGCCAGGGGTGGAGATAGAGGCGCTCGTACCGAATATGCGGGGGATGGAGCGCGCTCTTGAGTGCCGACTTGATCGCGTTGTTTTGTTCGTCGCCGCGAGCGAAGGGTTCAACCTCAAAAACCTGAGGGCGGGCCGCGAAAAAATGCTCGATGTGGCGCGCGAGGCGGCCAAGGAGGCTCATGACGCGGGAATGAAAATTCGCGGCGGCGTCGTGACTGCCTTTGGCTGCCCCTACGAAGGCCGGGTCCCCGTCGAAGCGGTCGAGCGAATCGCCGGGGCCTATGCCGACATGGGGTGCGACGAGGTGGGACTGGCCGACACCGTGGGAATGACGAACCCCGTCGCGGTTCGGCGGATGGCCGAGCACATGAGGGCGAAATTTCCCGAAATCCGATTCACCCTCCATTTCCATAACACTCGCGGCGCGGGACTGGCCAACGTTCTTGCCGGCCTCGAGGCGGGAGTGGACACCTTCGACACCTCAATCGGCGGCCTGGGCGGGTGCCCTTTCGCCCCCCGGGCGACGGGGAATATTTCGACCGAAGACACCGTGAACATGCTCCATGAAATGGGGGTCGAGACCGGCATTAATCTCGAGAAACTCCTCGAGGCGGTCTCCTACGCGGAGTCGGTTTTCGGCAGACAACTTCCCGGCCAACTCTTGCACGCCGGGCTTCCGGAATGGGGCGCTCCCGCGGCCTGAAACCCTACCCTCTCGAAATATCCGGCGATTCCGGGCTGGCGGCCAGCTGGGCCACATCTGATTCACACTATGTGTACGCCTAAATTACAAGGCGTTTCGGACATAATCTGTTTTTTTCAACCAATCCCCGCAGGCCTTGACTTCGATGATATTCAGGAGCAAAGTTGATACACAGTCTCCGGTATACAAAATTCATCATCCATTCCTACGGAATGCGGGAGAAGCAATGCAAGACCCTATTGACGGCCTGCGTGAGCGCCTCGAAACGGCGCGGGCCCAGGGCGGAGACGCCGCCAAGGAGAGACAGCGCAAACAAGGGAAACTGACGGCCAGAGAGCGGCTGGACCTACTGCTCGACCCGGGTTCTTTCTCCGAAATCGGGGCCTTCGTCGAAACCCGCTCGTCTGATTTCGGGATGGCCGAGAGGCGAGTCGCCGGCGACGGCGTCGTCACCGGCAGCGGGACCGTGGGCGGCCAGCTTGTCTTTGCCGTCTCCCAGGACTTCGGGACGCTGGGCGGCTCCCTCGGCGAAATGCACGCCGCGAAAATCGTCAAGGCCCAGGATCTCGCGCTCAAGGCCGGCTGTCCGATTGTTCAGATTCTCGACTCGGGCGGGGCCCGAATTCAGGAGGGAATCCTCTCCCTTCACGGCTACGCCCAGATTTTCCAGCGGAATACCGTCGCCTCGGGCGTCATCCCCCAGATTTCCGTCATCGTCGGCCCCTGCGCGGGCGGGGCCGTCTACTCACCGGCCATCACCGATTTCGTTTTCATGGTCGAGGGGTTGAGTAAAATGTTCATCACCGGGCCCGACGTCATCAAGGCGGTGACCGGAGAGGAGGTCACCTTCGAGGATCTCGGCGGCGCCACGGTTCACAGCGCCACCAGCGGAAACGCCCACTTCGTCGCCGCGAACGAGCGGGAATGCTTCGCCACCGTCCGGAAGCTTCTCTCGTTTCTTCCCGCCAACAATCTGGACGATCCACCTCTTTCGGATGCGAGCGATTGGCCCCCGGAGGAGAATCCGGCCCTGAATGAGATCGTTCCCTCCGAGGGGACCCAGGGCTATGATGTGCGCAACGTGATTGGAAACGTATTCGACCACGGAGATCTTCTGGAGGTTCAACCCTCATATGCCCCCAACATCGTCGTCGGATTCGCCCGCCTGGCGGGGCGGCCGGTGGGCGTCACGGGCAATCAACCCGCCCATTTAGCGGGCGTTCTCGACATCAACAGTTCGGACAAGCTGGCGCGATTCGTGCGGTTTTGCGACGCCTACAATCTCCCCATCTTCAACTTTGTGGATGTCCCCGGATACCTCCCCGGCACCCAACAGGAGTACGGCGGCGTTATCCGCCACGGCGCCAAGGTCCTTTACGCCTATAGCGAGGCGACGGTTCCCAAAATCGCCCTCATCCTCCGCAAAAGTTACGGCGGGGCCTATATCGCGATGAGCGGTTTCGGCCTGGGCTACGACCGGGTGCTCGCCTATCCCATGGCGGAGATTGCCGTGATGGGGCCGGACGGCGCCGCGAACATTATCTTCCGCCGCGAAATCGAGGCCGCCTCCGATTCCGAGGCGATGAGGCACGAGAAAATCGATGAATACCGGGAAAAGTTCGCGAACCCCTACACGGCGGCCAGCCAGGGTCTCGTGGACGCCGTTATCGAACCGGCCCACACCCGCCGGGAATTTATCCGGGCGCTCGAAATGACCGCCAACAAGCGGGAGACGCGCCCCGAAAAGAAACACGGGAACATTCCACTTTAGACGAGGAAAGCGGTTTGGCACTGCTTCGTAGCGCGATTGAATTAACGATCCTCGGGATGGGGGTGGTCTTTTTCTCCCTCGTCGCGTTGATGTACGTCATTCACATCCTGAACCGGATATTTTCGGAGAATTCCGCCGAGAAGGCTCCAGCAGCGGTTCCTGGTCCGGCCGAGGGTGGGGACGAACTCCCGCTCGTCCTTGCCGCCGCGGCGGGATATTTCCTCGAAACCGAGGGGGCCGACGTATTCATACCAGAGGTAAGGAGGGGCGGCGCCACCGGCTGGGCCCGCAGCGCCCGTTCTGGGAGAGCGTTTTCGAGGAGGCGGGGTTGAAAAAATTCAAAATCACCATCGGCGGAAAGGGCTATGAAATTACCGCCGAGCGGGACGCGTCGGACCCGGCTCGCCTGAGCATCACGGTGGACGGGGATCCGCACTCGGTCGAAATTGAAGAGGAAAAAGCCCCGCGGCCCACAGCCGGCCCGCGACCCGCGGCCCCGCCTCCGCCTTCGGCCGGCTCCGGAGGAGGAGGGAGCGTCCTCGCGCAAATTCCGGGGACCGTTCTTTCCGTCGATGTCTCCGTGGGGGATTCGGTGAACACCGGCGATAAGTTGCTCGTCCTCGAGGCGATGAAAATGGAAAATGTCATCACCGCCGAGGTGAGCGGAACCGTGAAAGCCGTTCATGTCGGCAAAGGCGACAAAGTGACAGCCGGGCAACAGATGGTGGAAATCGCATGACGGGCCTCACCGGAGCCATTCAATCCTTTATCCAGGTGACGGGGTTCGCCCAGTTATCCGGCGGCGACCTCTTGATGCTCATAATCGCGTGCCTTCTCCTGTACCTGGCGATTCAAAAAGGCTTCGAGCCGCTTCTGCTCCTCCCCATCGGATTCGGCCTCCTTCTCTCCAACCTCCCGGCGACGGGCATTTTCGAGAAAGGTGGACTGATCAACTACTTCTATTTCGGCATCAAGGAAGGAATCTTCCCCCCTCTTATTTTCATGGGGGTCGGCGCCTTGACCGATTTCGGGCCCCTCCTGGCGAACCCCAAGACCATTCTCCTGGGCGCGGCCGCTCAGTTCGGAATTTTCGCGACACTCATCGGAAGCATTTTCTTGGGCTTTAACCTATCCCAGGCGAGCGCCATCGGAATCATCGGCGGAGCGGACGGCCCAACGGCGATTTACACGGCCTCCAAACTCGCGCCCGAGCTCCTGGGACCCATCGCCGTCGCGGCATACAGTTACATGGCGCTTGTGCCCATCATTCAGCCACCGATCATGCGCGCCCTTACGAGCGCCGAAGAGCGCAATCGCGTCATGGTTCAACTCAGGGAAATCCCGAAACCGGTCCGGATTCTTTTTCCCATCGTTTCCACCCTGCTGTGCGGTTTGCTCCTTCCCTCGGCGGTGCCGCTTATCGGGATGCTCATGCTCGGCAATCTGTTCCGCGAATCAGGAGTGGTTTCCCGCCTTCTCGACACATCCGAAAACGCCCTGCTCAATACCGTCACCATCTTTTTAGGCGTCGCCGTCGGCGCCTCGATGACAGCGCAGACTTTCCTGAAATGGGAAACGATCGGAATTCTCGTACTCGGCTTAGTCGCCTTCGGCATCGGAACGGCTACCGGGGTTCTCTTCGGAAAGGCGATGGCGGCCATGAGCAAAACCCCGATTAACCCGCTCATCGGCGCGGCCGGGGTGAGCGCGGTTCCGATGGCGGCGCGGGTTGTCCAGAAGGTGGGGGCCGATGAAAATCCGCAAAATTTCTTGCTGATGCACGCGATGGGCCCCAACGTGGCCGGGGTGATCGGTTCGGCTATTGCCGCCGGCGTGCTGATTTCGCTGGTTAAGTCTTAGTGGAGATAAATGAAAATGGCTGGTCCGCTCCAGGGGGTCCGGGTTCTCGACCTCACCCGAATACTTTCTGGGCCCTATTGCACGATGATGCTGGGGGACATGGGCGCCGACATCATCAAGGTCGAAAACCCAAAAGGCGGGGACGACACCCGGGTATGGGGACCGCCGTTCCTGAACGGGGTGAGCACCTACTACATCTCCATCAACCGCAACAAGAAAAGTTTCACGCTCAATCTCAAACACGAAAAAGGAAAGGAAATTCTCACCGATCTGATCCGCCAAAGCGATGTCGTGGCCGAGAACTTCCGGCCCGGCACGCTCGACAAACTCGGTTTCCCGTGGGAGGAGATTCAGCGCATCAACCCGAGAGCAATCCTGACATCGGTTTCTGGATTCGGGCATACCGGCCCACGCGCCAGCGAGCCGGGGTTTGACGTCGTGATACAGGGAGAGGGCGGACTAATGAGCATCACGGGCGAGCCGGACGGCCCGCCGACCAAGGTGGGCGCCTCGGTCGCCGATATCGTGGCGGGGATGCTGGCGGCCCAGGGAACCATCCTGGCCCTTTATCACCGCGAGAAAACGGGCAAGGGACAAAAAGTGGACATCAGCATGCTGGACGGTCAGGTGGCCCTGCTCACCTATCATGCGAATTCGTTTTTCGCCACCGGAGCCATCCCCCCCCGCCGGGGGAACAAACACCCCTCGATAACGCCGTACGAGACCTATCAGTGTGCAGACGGGCATCTGAACCTGGGCGTGGGCAACGATAGCCTGTGGCAGCGTTTTTGCGATTCCGTGGAGCTGGGCGATCTGAAGGACGACCCGAGATTCGCCGTCAACTCCGACCGGGTGAAAAACCGCGAAGCGCTCCAGGAATTGCTGGACGAATTCTTCGCCGCCCGGAAGGTGGCCCCCACGCTGGAACTCTTGAAGAGTGCGGGGATCCCCTGCGGCCCGATCAACGATATCTCCCAGGTGTTTGACGAACCCCAGGTGCTCGCCCGGGATATGGTCGTTGACATGGAGGTACCCGAAGCGGGACCCACCAGGCTCACCGGAGTCCCCATCAAACTCTCCGAAACGCCCGGGGCGGTCGAAACCCCACCGCCTTCGCTTGGCCAACATACTGAGGAATTACTGGAATCCCTACTCGGGCTAGACGCACCGGCGCGCCAGGCCCTAAGGGATGATGGTGTAATCTGAGGGTGCCATGGCTATTCGAAATTTACACATCGACAGGCCCAAATCGCTCAGCCGAATGGTTGCCGATGAGATCATGGACGCGATTCTCAAGGGGGCCCTCCGGCCCGGGGATAAGCTGGTGGAAACCGAACTTACGCAGTCTCTCGGCGTAAGCCGTACCCCCCTCCGGGAAGCGTTCCGGGAACTCGCCGCCGAAGGCTACATCACGGTCATCCCCCACAAAGGCTCCTACGTCAGCACCATTAGCGAGGAAGAAGTGCTGGATCTGTATTCCATCACCAGCGTCCTCGAGGGGCTGGCCACCAGGCTGGCGACGCCCCGTCTGAAAAGCGGGGAAGAAAAAGAAAATCTTCTCGCCCTCTTCGAAGACATGAAAAAGAAAAGCGAGTTGGGCGAGGTGGACGCCTACTGGGCCTCGAACCGGAATTTTCATCAATTCATCGCCAAGACCTCGGGCAACGATCGGCTGGGCGACCTCATCGAAAACCTTCGTCGGCAGATACTCAAAACCCGCGTGATCACACTTCGGTATCCGGGACGCCTGGAAGGCTCGATGACGGAACACGAGGAAATCTTGGGGGCCATTCTCGACGGCAAGGAGCAGGAGGCCGAAAAACTCATCATCGAACACCTGGAAAAACAGAGGCAGTTCGTTCTCAGCCTCATCCGCAATATGCCCGACAGCCAGGAAATATCCCAATAACCTCCCCCGTCTCCGGATCGGGGGGCGCCGCCCGCCGCAACCTGGACGACTTCACCCGCCGGGCGGGCCAGTTCGACCGAAAGGTCAAGGAAAAAGAGTCGGCCCAGTTCGAGCGGGCCGTTCGCGATTCGGGTTTTGGCCCTGGCCATGTCGCCGTGGATATGGGAATCGGAACCGGAAACGCGGCGTTGCCGTTCCTGAAGGCGGGCGGCCGGGTGATCGGTGTCGAACTCACTCCCGCCATGGCGCAAAAGGGGACAGGGCGCCTGGCCGAAGAGGGATTCGCGGGGCGGGCCCTCTACACGATCGCCCCCGCCGAGCGGGCGCCCATCGGCGGCGAAGCGGCGGACGCCGCCGTTTGCCGGAATGTATTTCATCACTTCGCGGATCCGCGCGCGGTTTTCGCGGAAATGGCGCGGACGGTACGGCCGGGGGGGCATCTCTTCGTAATCGATTTTTTCGACCCCGAGGACGAGGCCGAGAGGGAAATCCTCAACCGGGTTGAATTCCTTCGCGTACCCTCTCATGTTCGCACCTTGGCGCTGAGCGAGTTTCGCGCCATGTACGAATCGTCCGGGCTCAGGCTCCTCGACCCCATGACTTCCACCTCCCGGACGCGGTTCGCCGATTGGATGAAGGAGACGAACCCGGCCCCCGGAGACTATTCCCGAATCCTCGGCGATATGGAACGGCTCCGGAGCGCCGGCGGCGGCTGGTGGGATGTCGAAGGCGAGGGGGATGAAATGTACTTCACGAGAAAGCGGGTGATCCTGACGGGAAGGAAAGACTGAAAAAATTTTCCGTCCAGTAGCGGTTTATCACCTCGAATTCAAAATTCCCGTCCTATCAAGAATTTCAATCTCTCTTCTTACAGCATCTCATCCAGCGCCGCGCATTTCACGCCTAGGGCTTCGGCGACGGCGGGATGGGTGATCCGCCCGCCGGCGACGTTGACGCCCTCGGCCAGCTCGGGATGTGTGCGAACCGCCTCTTTCACTCCCGCCCCGGCCAGTTCGACGGCATACGGGAGAATCGCGCTCGAGAGAGCGAACGTGCTCGTCCGCGGCACGCCCCCTGGCATGTTCGCCACGCCATAGTGGATAATGCCGTCCACCAAATAGGTTGGCTTCGAGTGATAGGTCGGCTTGATGGTCTCGACGCAACCGCCCTGGTCCACCGCCACGTCCACAATTACCGAGCCGGGGAGCATCCTCCCGACGAGGCCGCGGGGAACGAGGTTCGGGGCCAGGGCGCCTGGAACCAGAACCGCGCCCACGACGAGGTCGGCCTCCTGAACGGCCTCGCGGATGGTAAAGCGCGTCGAGGCGATGGTCTTCACCCGCCCGCCGAAGATGTCGTCGAGGTACTGAAGCCGGTTGTGGTCGATATCGAGGACGGTGACGCCGGCCCCGAGGCCGACGGCTATCTTGGCCGCGTTTTTTCCGACCATCCCCGCCCCGAGTATCACGACGTTACCCCGGGGAACGCCGGGCGCTCCGGCGAGCAGGACGCCGCGCCCGCCCATGGTTTTTTCGAGGAAACGCGCCCCCTCCTGAACGGCCATGCGGCCCGCGATTTCGCTCATGGGCTGCAGCAGCGGAAGAGCGCCGTCCGCCGTCCGGACGGTCTCAAAGGCCACCGCCTGGACCCGCTTCCGCATCAGGGCACGGGCAAGCGGTTTTGCGGCGGCGAGGTGGAGGAATGTGAAAATTATCTGGCCCTCGCGCATTTTGTCGAATTCGGGCCGGAGGGGCTCCTTCACCTTGACGATCATTTCGCTCCGCCGCCAGAGGGCGTCCGCCCCGGGGACAATTTTCGCGCCGACATCGGTGTACGCGCGGTCCTCGATTCCGGCGCCCTGACCCGCGCCCTTTTGGATCAGAACGGAATGGCCGGCGGCCGTAAGGGCCTCGGCGGCGGCGGGGGCAAGCGCGATGCGGTATTCGTCTTTTTTGATTTCCTTCGGTACACCCACGATCATGGTAGCGCTCCTTCGTTAACTCCCAGCAGGAGAAAAGTACTTTCCGCCTCGGCCACGACAGCCCCGTCGGCGGCCCGCATGACCCGCCCTTCGAGAATCGCGAACCCTCCCTTTTCTTTTATCTGACGGCCCTCCATGCGCAGCGGCGTTCCCACCGGCACTGGATCGCGGTAGCGAATCTGGCATTTCGCGGTGTAGGCCCGGATTCCACGGAGAAAGAGGCAGTTCGCCATGACATCGTCGAGGAGGCTGTAAAGAATTCCACCGTGGGTGACGCCGTCGTAGCCCTGGTGGGTGGACTCGGGCGTAAACTCCGCCCGGCAAACCTCACCCTCGAGGCGGAATGTAATTTTCAGGCCAATCGTGTTATCCGGCCCGCAGACAAAGCACGAGTTCGCGTCCGGTCTTCCTCTTTCCGCTGACATGGCCCCTCAATCGGAATACAGGTGAATTTCCCGGATCCTCGCCCCCGCGGCGCAAAAAAAAATACGGGAGAGCCGTCTAGCGGCTCCCCCGTATTTGTATCGCTTCCCTCTTGGTGCGTCTAGGACTCTCCCTCGGCCTCGCGCTTAAGCCGCCGCTTTTCGTCGCGGGCCTCTTCCCGGCTGGTATCCCGATCGACGAGCTCCAGGATGGCCATCGGGGCGGCATCCCCCGGACGCGGGGGCATCTGGATGATCCGCGTATACCCGCCGGGCCGGTCGGCGTAGCGAGGCCCTATCGTGTCCATCAGCTTTTGGACGGAAGCCGGGGTGCGAAGGACGGCGGCCGCCTGGCGCCGCGCATGAAGGGTCCCTCTTTTTCCCAGTGTGATGACGCGCTCGACATGGCGGCGCACCTCCTTGGCCTTTGCCAAGGTGGTTTTCAGCCGCTCCTCGTCGATTAAAGACGTGATCATGTTCCGGGTCATGGCCCTGCGATGCTTGGAGCGGCGCCCCAGTTTTCTACCAGTCCACCGGTGCCTCATCCCACCTTCTCCCTATTCCTCGTCCCCGGTCAGGCCGAGTTCTTCAGGCGTCACCTTGAGCTGGGCAAAATCCATCCCGAACGTAAGACCCATGGTAATCAAGATATCCCGAATCTCGTTCAAGCTCTTTCGGCCGAAGTTCCGCGTTTTGAGCATTTCGCCCTCGGAGCGCTGCACCAGTTCGGCGAGCGTGCGGATGCGGGCGTTTTTCAGACAGTTATAGCTCCGCACGGAAAGCTCAAGCTCCTCAACGCTGCGGCGAAGGTTTTCGACGAGCTTCTGGCGCCGCTCATCCACCTCCTGCACGGGAGCCGGCCCTTCCTCTTCCTCGAAATTAATGAAAATCCGGAGGTTGTCATTCAGGATTTTCGCCGCGTGCGCCACGGCGTCAACCGGGGCGATCGTTCCGTTCGTCTCCACTTCCAGGATGAGCTTGTCGTAGTCGGTCACGTCCCCCACGCGGGTCTTATCCACCCTGTAGGCACAGCGCCGGACCGGCGAATAGGCTGAATCCATCGGGATGAACTGGGGGCCCAGTTGCATCTCCTCGGCGTTGCGCTCGGCCGGAACATATCCTCTCCCGACCCGGGCGATCAGCTCAATGTCGAGACTCGCTTCCTCGTTCATCGTGGCGATATGAACATCTGGATTCAGAACCTCGATTCCCGGAGGACACTCCAAATCGCCCGCCTTGAATTCCCCGGCCGAACCGCTGTGCCGGTAGGCAACCCGGGCCGGCTCGGCTGAGTCCATCCGGATGACGACCTCTTTCAGGTTCAAAATGATGTCCGTTACATCTTCCAGGACCCCCGAAATCGTGGAGAATTCATGAAAGACCCCTTCGATTCGGACCGCGGAGAACGCGGCGCCCCTCAGCGAGGACAAAATCACCCGGCGGAGCGCATTTCCCAGCGTGGTCGCATAGCCGCGCTCAAGCGGCTCAGCTACGAATTGACCAAAAGTGCCGGTCAAACTTTCCTTTTCCGTTTCGAGACTGACTGGTTTTACCAAATCCGCGTACAAAGTCATGAAAACTGCCCCTCCATTGGGCGACTTCGCCACTCGAACCCCCGATAGCCACCTTCCGGCTCGCGGCAGGTTCCGCGCGAGTTACTTGGAGTAGAGCTCTACGATTTGTTGGGCGTCAATATTGAGTTGTATATCCACCTGAGTAGGCAACTCGACCACCCGCGTCTGAAGATCGGCGAGGTCAACATCGAGCCATTCGGGCAAACCCCTGGCTTTGCCTTTTTCGGCGCACTGAAGAATATTTTCGATCTTCTTACTCTTCTCCTTAATCTGAATCACATCACCCTTGCGAACCGAGAACGAAGGCCGGTTCACCTTCCTGCCGTTCACCGTTACGTGATTGTGCACCACAAGCTGACGGGCCTGCGATCTCGAGTCGGCGAAACTGGACCGAAACACCACATTATCAAGGCGGAGCTCCAGGGCACGGAACAGATTTTCTCCTTTAACGCCCTTTTTCCGGGCCGCATCTCCATAATAAATCCTGAATTGTTTTTCAAGAACACCATAAACCCAGCGCGCCTTCTGCTTTTCGCGCAACTGTGTCCCATACTCACTGACTTTTCCGCGGGTACGAGCCGCGCCGTGCTGACCCGGAGGAAAGCTGCGCTTATCGAACGAGCATTTATCGCCGAGGCAACGATCCCCTTTGAGGAAGAGCTTCATCCCTGCCCGGCGGCAGAGGCGGCATACGGAATCCTTGTATCGAGCCAAACCCAGCTTACCCCCTTATATCGAATGCACCCTAGACCCGGCGGCGCTTCCGCGGCCGGCATCCATTGTGCGGAATCGGCGTTACGTCCCGGATCAGCGAAATTTCCAAACCCGAGGCCGACATTGAGCGAATCGCGGCCTCCCTGCCGCCACCCGGACCGCTCACGAAAACATCCACGGACGTCACGCCCATATCCAGCGCTTTTTTCGCAACCGCGGCGGCGGCCGTCTGAGCGGCGAAGGGCGTCCCTTTTCGGGAACCCTTGAAACCTTCGGCGCCCGAGGAGGACCAACAAACCACGTTTCCCGAAGCATCGGAAATGGAAATCATGGTGTTGTTAAAACTGGACTTGATGTGGGCCTGACCTTTCCCGATGGCCCGGCGCTCGCGCCGGCGCTTGCCGCCGCCCCGCCTTTTTCCACCTTGCGCCAACTTCCATCCTCCTATCGATCTTTTGGAATACTACTTGCCCTTCTTCGAACCCACGGTTCTCTTGGGCCCTTTCCTTGTGCGGGCATTGGTGCGTGTTCGCTGGCCTCGCACAGGAAGCCCACGCCGGTGCCTGAGGCCCCGGTACGAGCCGATATCCATCAACCGCTTGATGTTCATTGTCACCCGGCTGCGCAAATCGCCTTCGACCGCGTAGGACCGATCGATGATCTCCCGAAGGGATTGGACTTGCTGCTCCGTCAAATCCTTCACCTTGACGACGCCGCCGACCTTCGCCTCCTCCGCGATTTTCCTCGCCGAGGAATGTCCGATCCCAAATATATGGGTCAGGGCGATCTCTACGTTTTTCTCATTGGGGATATCGACCCCGGCTATACGTGCCATTCGCTCCCTCCTCCATGCGACATTACGGAGCTATCCCTGACGCTGCTTATGCTTGGGATTGGTGCAAAGGACCCTCACCACTCCCTTGCGCCGGATCACCTTGCATTTGTCACACATCGGCTTGACCGAGCTCCTGACTTTCATGGAGAAGGCCCACCTTTCTTTATTTGTACCGGCTCGTGATTCGCCCACGAGTCAGGTCATACGGCGACAACTCCACTTTTACGCTATCGCCGGGCAGGATGCGGATGAAGTGTTTTCGCATTCTGCCCGAAATATGCGCCAGGACATTGTGGCCGCCTTCAATATCCACTCGAAACATCGCGTTGGGCAACGTCTCGACGATAACACCATCGACCTCGATCGAATCTTCCTTGGTTTGGCGCTCCTCGCGCTCCTCCGGTGATACCCTTTTCTTCCTCTTTTTCCGTCCGCGCCGGAGAGGAGGCCTCCTCATGCAGCCAGACTCAAAATTTCGGGACCGTTTTCGGAAATCACCAACGAATGCTCAAAATGAGCGGACAGCTTTCCGTCGGCCGTCACGACCGTCCAGGCATCATCGAGGACCTTTACATCGGCAACGCCAACATTCAACATCGGCTCGAGCGCCATCACCATCCCCGGCTTGAGTTCGGGACCCGTTCCCGGCTCTCCGAAATTCGGCACCTGCGGCTCTTCGTGGAGGCTGGTGCCGATTCC
>JAVEPB010000150.1 GCA_030922375.1 bacterium
TTGTCCACGCCGAGACGAGCACGGGTGTTCTACAGCCGATGGAGGAGATCGGGGCCGCATGCCAGAGCCACGGGGCGCTTTTGCTGATGGATTGCGTGACCTCGCTCGGCGGTGTGCCTGTCGAGGTGGACAAGTGGGACGTCGAGATTGCCTATAGCGGCACCCAGAAGTGCCTCTCGTGTCCTCCGGGTGTGGCCCCGCTGACAATGAGCGAGCGCGCCCTCGGAAAGATGCGCGAGCGCAAGGAAAAGGTGAAAAGCTGGTATTTCGACGTCACCATGATCGAAAACTACTGGGGGAGCGACCGCTCCTACCACCACACCGGGCCCATTACGATGAACTACGCCATCCGCGAGGCGCTCCGGCTGGTGTTCGAGGAGGGTCTTGAACTTCGGTTCGCCCGCCATGCCCTGGCCAGCAAGGCGCTTCAAGCCGGTGTCGAGGCGCTTGGGCTGTCGATGTTCGCCCAGGAGGGGGACCGAACGCCCACCCTCAATACGGTGTCGATCGGCGAGGGAATCGACGACGGTGAGGTCCGTAAGGCTCTTCTCAACGATTTCAACATCGAGATCGGCGGCGGGCTGGGCCCCGTGGCCGGAAAAGCCTGGCGCATCGGGATGATGGGCCACGGCGCTCGCCAGGAGAATGTGGTCTATCTCATGTCGGCTTTAGAGGTCATTTTCAACAGGATGGGGTATACTAAGGAGGTGGGTGAGGCATCAGCAGCCGCTACGCGGGTGTATGCGGAGGCCTTGGCCTAAGACCATCAGAAGGAGCTGTTGCGATGTTCCCGGTATTGGGATTTCAAGAACTCCTCGTTATTCTCCTGATTTGTGTGTTGGTATTCGGCGCAAAGAAATTGCCCGAGATTGGATCCGGCTTGGCCAAGGGGATCAAGAGCTTCAAGAAAGGGCTCTCGACCGAGAGCGATGAGTTGCCCGAAAAGAAGGAAGAGCCCGTGGCCACGGCCAAGCCGGCCGACGGAGATCAGGCCTAGGCCGGTCCGAAATACGAGACGAATTACCAGAAGCACCAGCCTCCGAGCGTGGCCGCTCTAAGACGCCGTTCGAACATCGGCGTTAAGGGCCCGCGCCGATGGGTTGCGCCGGAAACGGCGCGGCCTCCCGGATTTGGAAAGGAGCGCTGGGTCGGCGGCATCGCCGGAAGCCGTTCGGTGCTATCCGGTGCCTGTTGAAAGTTGGGCGGATGCCAAGCCAGCCCCGCGACAGCGGTGGCTGGTTTTTTCGTTTGTAGCCGGATCTTTTGAAGAAAGCGCCTGGAGCCGTAGAATGGAATTTTTTAAGGTTGTTTCGCCGGAGGATGCCCGCGAGGCGGTGCGGGGTTTTTCGCCCCTCCCGGCCGAGGAGATTCCATCGTCTGACGCCGTGGGCCGGGTGCTGGCCGAGGACGTGGCGAGCCCGGTGGATCTTCCGGAGTTTCCCCGTTCGACGATGGATGGCTACGCCGTCCGTGCCGCGGACACCTTTGGTGCGAGCGAGTCGATCCCCGCCTATCTCGACATTCGAGGTCACGTTCCGATGGGCGCGGCGCCGGATTTCGATGTGGGCGGCGGCCAGGCGGCGCGGATAAATACGGGGGGAATGATGCCCGCCGGGTCGGACGCCGTGGTGATGGACGAGTACACGACCGCGCCCGACGAGCGGACGGTCGAGGTCAGGCGGCCCGGTGCGGTGGGCGAGAATGTTCTCGGCGTGGGCGACGACCTCAAGGCGGATGAGCGTATATTGCCGGAGGGCTCTCGGCTCAGAAGCCACGATATCGGCGCCTTCTCGGGGGTGGGGATCACCGCAGTCAAGGTCCGCCGCCGGCCCCTGGTGGCGATTCTCCCGACGGGGGACGAACTGGTCGATCCGCGTGAGGTGCCTGCCCCGGGCCAGGTTCGGGACATCAACCGCTTCTCACTCGCCGCCGCCGTGGTCGAGTCGGGAGGTGATCCCGAGACCGATGATATTCTTCCGGACGATCTCGCCGCCATCAAGAGCCGCCTCGGCGAGGCAGTGGAGCGCGCCGATGTGGTGCTGATCTCGGGGGGAAGCTCGATGGGGGTACGCGACTATGCGGTTGAGGCCATCGACTCGCTCGGGGAGCCGGGGGTGCTCGTCCACGGGATCTCCATCAAGCCGGGCAAGCCCACCATCATCGGCCGCGTTCGGCGCGGGGACGTCGATAAGGCCGTGGTCGGGATTCCGGGACACCCGGTTTCGGCGCTGATGATCTTTCATGCTTTCGTCAGGCCCATCCTCCGCCAGTTGAGCGGTGAGATCGGCTCGGATTTTGGGGGGGAGGCGGGAGTCTCAGCCGCCCTCGGGAGAAACCTCCCCTCCGCGCCGGGCAGGGAGGATCTGGTCCGCGTCCGGCTCGAACGGGGGGAGGAGGGAATTATCGCCCACCCGCTCATGGGTAACTCGGCCATGATTTCGACGATGACAAAAGCGGACGGATACATCACCATCCCTCTCGAAAACGAAGGAATCAGGGCGGGCGCCGAGGTGCGCGTCACGCTTTACTGATTCCGCTGACCGGGGATTCGCAGAAGATGAGCGATACCGCCCTCCCCCTTTCGGGGAGAAATATTTATCTCGAGAACATCGCCCGGGGGGAGGCACTCGCCCGACTGCTTGAGAAGGTGGGTCCGGCCGCCTCCCTTGCCTCCGAGACGGTCCCCGTCGCCGGGGCGCTCGGGCGTATCACGGCGGCCCCCGTTTACGCGGCGATATCGAGCCCGCACTTTCACGCCTCGGCGATGGACGGCTTCGCGATTCGCGCGGAAATATCCTTCGGCGCCTCGTCGATTGAGCCCCGGGCCCTTGTGATCGGAGTGGACGCCTTTCCCGTCGATACGGGCGATCCGCTCCCCGAGGGAACCGACGCGGTGATCATGGTCGAGGTGGTCAACGAGATCGACTCCGAGACCATCGAGATCGAGGCGGCGGTCGCCCCCTGGAACCACATTCGCGTGGCGGGGGAGGATGTGGTCGAGGGCGAGCTTCTTGTTCCACCGGGCCACCTGCTCCGGCCCTACGATCTGGGCGGAATCCTCGCGGCGGGGGTCACCGGGATATCGGTGCGGAAGCTTCCGGTCGTGGCCATCATCCCCACGGGCGATGAACTGGTTGCGCCGGGCGGAGACCTTAAGCCGGGCGACCTGATCGAATTCAACTCGGTCATTATGTCGGCTCAGATCACCGAGTGGGGTGGGGAGCCCTATGTCTATCCCATAGTTGAGGACCGCCTCGCCGCCATCGAGGAGGCTGTGCGCGACGCCCTCGAGCGGGCGGATATTGTGTTGGTGAACGCGGGCTCCTCGGCCGGGCGCGAGGACTTCACTTCGGCCGTTGTGAAAGAGCTCGGTGAGCTTCTCGTCCACGGCGTGGCGATTTTTCCGGGCAAGCCGACGATTTTGGGCGTGGGCAATAGCGCCTCGGGCCGGGCAAAACCCCTCATCGGGATTCCCGGCTACCCGGTTTCGGCGGTGCTTGCTCTCCAGGAGTTCGTCCGCCCGCTGATCGCCCATCTGGTAGGTTCCCCCGACCGGGAGAATGAGAGCGCTCCCGCCGTGATGAGCCGAAAAAGCGCTTCCCGGCCGGGGATGGAGGAGTTCCTTCGGGTGAAGCTCGGCGAAGTCGGAGGGCGGCTGATCGCGCTTCCCGCCAAACGGGGAGCCAGCGTGATCAGCAGTCTCGTCGGGGCCGACGGCATGGTCCGTATCCCACCGAGTTCCGAGGGAGTCGAGGCGGGAGAGGAAGTGCGGGTCGAACTCCTTCGCCCGCTCAGCGAGGTGCGGGGCAATATCCTCATGGCGGGAAGCCATGACAACGCCCTCGATCTCCTGGCGAGCCGGGTGCGGGAGCGGCATCGGGCGGTGAGCCTGTCCACTTCGGCGGTCGGCTCGATGGCGGGCCTCATCGCCGTGAGGGGCGGGGAAGCCCATTTGGCGGGCAGCCACCTTCTCGACCCCGCCACGGGCGAGTACAACTGGAGCTATATCCGCCGCTACCTGAAAGGGCGGGAGGCGGTTGTCGTCAATTTTGTCCAGCGCGAGCAGGGAATCTTCCTCCCGCCGGGGAATCCCAAGGGGATCGCCTCGGTCGCGGATCTGGCGCGCGATGACGTAACCATCGCAAACCGGCAGAGCGGAGCGGGCACCCGCGTTTTGCTGGATCATCTTCTCGCCGAGGCCGGGATTTCGCCCGCCAAGATAAACGGCTACGGGAGCGTCGAGACGACGCATGTGGCCGTGGCGATGGCCGTCGCCTCCGGGCGGGCGGACGCCGGCCCCGGAATTTTCGCCGCCGCGAAGCTCCTTGGGCTCGAGTTCGTATCACTGGGTTGGGAGCGGTTTGATTTTATCTTCCCGGCCGAGTACTGGGAGATTCCCTCCATACAGCAGTTGATCGAGGTGCTTCGGGAGCCCTCCTTCGCCAAGAGTGTCGAGGCGCTGGGTGGCTACAAAACGGAACTGACCGGGCGGGTGCTCACGCCGCCCGAGGATTCATAAAAGGAGCGATTGAATGCCACTCATTGATAACTACCGGCGGGCGCACGACGATCTGCGGATCTCGGTGACCGACCGGTGCAATTTCAGATGTTTTTACTGCATGCCCGAGGAGGGCATGAATTTTCTTCCACAAGAGGAAATCCTCACCTACGAGGAGATGGCGCGGGTTGTCCGGATCACGACCGAACTTGGATTCGTGAGCTACCACCTTACCGGGGGAGAGCCTCTGGTGAGAAAGAACCTGGACGTTCTGATCCGCAAGATGCTCGAAATCCAGCCGGACATGGACCTGGCGCTGACCACGAACGGGGTGTTCCTTCCCGAGATGGCGCAGCAGCTCTACGACGCCGGGCTCCGCCGGGTGAACATCAGTCTCGATTCGCTCGATGAGAGCAAGTTCCTGCTGATGACGCGTCGCAACCTACTCGGCCGGGTGATGGAGGGAATCGAGGCGGCTTCCAAGGTGGGTTTCAACCCGATCAAGATCAATGCGGTGGCGATAAAAAATCTGACGGAAGAGGAACTCCCCCGCTTCGCCAAGTGGGCGCGCGAAACAGGCCATATCGTGCGCTTCATCGAGTACATGCCGCTCGATGCCGATAAGACCTGGAACCGCGAGAAAGTGATGAGCGCCGAGGAGATACTCGAGGGCCTGTCGTCCGAGGGCGATCTCGAACTGATCAACGGGCACCCCTCCGACCCTGCAACGCGCTACCGCTACAAGGACGGAAAAGGGGAGGTGGGCGTCATCGCTTCGGTGACCCGGCCGTTTTGCGAGGACTGCAACCGGATCCGTCTGACGGCGGAAGGAGAGATCCGGACCTGCCTGTTTTCGGCCGTTGAGCACAACATCAAGTCCCTGCTTCGGGGGAAGGCTTCAGACGATGAGATCAAGGAATGGCTCGCCGAGGTGGTCCGGACGAAAACGCCCGGCCACCTCATCGGGCAAAAGGAATTCGTCCAACCCAGCCGAACGATGAGTTCTATAGGTGGATGAAGCTTTCGCGATACCGGATAATTTCCTTCTTTTTTTTTAATTAACTCACAAAAACGGAACCTGCTTCGTCTAAATTTTAATGAGATCATTTCTTCGAAATTGCTGGCCGGATATGGTAAGTTATTGAAATTAAATCCTTGAAGGGATACTGCGGGCCGCTGGAGAATATTTGAGCGCTATGCCTGAAGCACTCCGAATTTTGCGGGTTCGGAAGTTTCGTCCCTGCGGCAATCCTGTCCGGCAGACTTTGTTTCGCCTTTTTTCCGTTTTTTCTCTTGTCGTTCTCATACTGGCTTCTTCCGCCGATGCCCGCCGCCACCGCCGCCGCAGGGCGATCCTTCCGGTTCAGGTGCAGGAGACCTCATTGGGGCGTATAGGCCGCGGCGTTGAGGCGACCGGAACGATTTATCCCATGAGTCAAGTAAAACTGATGTCCCGGGCTGAGGGTCAAGTCACCGAGGTCAAGGTGCGCGAGGGGGACCATCTCCTGAAGGGTCAGGAACTTGCCACCCTCGACACCGCCATTCACCGGATTCAACTGGCGCTGGCCGAAAGCGAGCTGGCCGCCGTGCGCGCCCGTCTCAAGAAGCTCAAGGCCGGTTATCGCCCCCAGGAGATCGCCGCCGCCGCCGCCGGCGTGGCGCAGGCCCGCGCCTCGCTCAAGCGCTCGGAGGCCGAGCTTGTTGGCGCCGAGGCCCGGCTCAAGGAAGCCGAGGCCAACGCCCAGGCGCTTGAGGCCATGTTCAAGCGTGGTGTGATCAGCCGCCAGGATTGGCTCAAGGTCTCGACCGAGGCCCTGCGCGCACGCGCCGATATCTCCGAGCGAAGCGCTCGCCTCGGAGAGGACGAGGCGCGCATCAACGCAGCCGAGGCAGGGCTCAAGTTGAAGCGTCTCGGAAATCGCGCCGAAGACATCGAAGCCGCCCGGGCCGAGGAGCAGCAGGCACTTCAAAAGGTGCGACTGCTATGGACCCAGCTCGATTATTTCAAAATTCAATCGCCGATTTCAGGTGTCGTCATCGATCGGAAGGTGGAGCCCGGGGATCTGGCTGTGAACCGCGCCCATCTCTTCACTCTGGCTCAGGTCGATAGGCTACGAGTTCGGACACGGGTGAGCGAGTTGGATCTTACACGGTTGAAAAAGGGACAAAACGCGCGGATTGAGCTTGACGCCTACCGGGGCCGGGTATTTAGCGGAAAGCTCACCCGAATTTTCCCGAGCGTCGATTCCAGCTCCCGGCAAGTCGTTGTCGAGGTGGAGCTGGACAACAAGAACCGCTTGCTTCGCCCCGGGCTTCTCGCCCGGGTAAAGTTCGAGGCTCGGCTGGGCCGCAAGGCGATCAATCTTCCGGTTCATGCCGTGGTCTGGGACGGGAACACCGAACGCAAATGGGGTCACGTTTTCGTCATCAAGCGTTTCAAGGGGAAAGGAAGAAAGGGCGCTCCGGGCGGGGCCCGTCCGGGCGTAGCCCGCAACGGGCGACCGCGACAGGGCGACGGGAAGCGGCCGAAGGCGGTGGCGGGCAACGCGGAGGCGAAAGAGCGCGGCCCGGGCGGGAAGGCAAAAGCCGCCCGCCGGAGCCAGAAGGGACCGCGATTCATCGCGGTCAAGCGCGAGGTCAAACTCGGCGAGATGGTGGGCGGCCGGATCGAAATTCTCAAGGGGCTCAAGGTGGGCGAGAAAGTCATCGTCAGTGCGACCGGCCAGCTCAAGGACGGCAAGCCCATCCGGATAGTCAGGTAGAGGGATAAATCTTGTCGCTCAGCCGGCTATGCATCCGGAGGCCTATCGGGACCATCATGGGTGTGATCTGTGCCCTCGTTTTGGGCAGTTTCGCCCTGACGCGCATTCCGGTGGATTTCTTGCCCCGAATCGTCTACCCCCGGATATTCATCGGTATCGACTTCGAGGGCGCCGACCCTCAGGTGGTCGAGGAGCAGGTGACCAAGGTAGTCGAGCGCGAACTCGCCACCACCCAGGGGCTTGTCCGGATATTCTCGATCAGCCGAGAGGGCGCAGCCCGGCTCTGGATGTTCTTCGACTTTAAGCGGGATATCGATCTGGCGCTTCAGGACGCCATTACCAAGTTTAACGTTGCCCGCCGCAACCTGCCCGACGAGATACAGGCCCAGCTCCAAAACACACGCATATTCAAGTCCGATCCCGCCCAGGTGCCCATCATTGAATACGCCCTTTCCTCGAAATCACTGAAAGGCCCCGAGCTTCAGACATGGGCGAGGAAGGTGTTAATACCTCAGCTCATGATCGTTCCGGGAATTGCTTCGGTCGAGGCTTTCGGAGGACAGGCCGAGGAGATTCAGGTTCTCGTCGATTTTCCCCGGATGCAGGGATTGGGGTTGAGCCTTCCCGGCGTTCTGCGGCGCATGCGCTCCGATAACATGGACCTTGCGGCCGGACGAGTGACGACGGCGGGCCGCGAATATTCCAGCCGGACCTCGGGCAAGCTCCGCTCACCCGAGGAGTTCAATAACCTGATCTTCCCGATTCAGGACGGCCGGCGGGTGTATCTCCGGGATTTCGCCCGGGTGAAGGACAAGGGCAGGGAGCGGCGAATTTTCGTCTGGCTGAACGGGGAGGAGAGCATCAAGGTCGTCGCCCTCAAGCAGCCCGACGCCAATACGATCTCCGTGGTGGATGGCCTGACCGCCCGAATGGGCTTTCTGAAGCGGTACGGAATTATTCCTTCCGACGTAACCCTCACCGCGATCTCTGACCAGAGCTTTTTTATTCGTGCATCGGTAAAAAATGTGCTGACCTCCGCGCTCGTTGGCGGATTATTGGCCATCATTGTGGTGGTCCTATTCCTAGGTAGCCTGCGCCGCACCTTCATCATCGGTCTGGCGATCCCGGTTGCCTCGGTGTTCACTTTTTTCTTGATGTGGATGTTCGGTTTCACGTTCAATATCTTCAGCCTCGGGGGCGTGGCGCTTGGTGTCGGCATGCTCGTCGATAATGCCATCGTCATGCTCGAGAACATCTCCCGGCACCAGGCCAAGGGAGGAGGTTCGGTCGTTGCGGCCGAGGCCGGTGCGAAAGAGGTGGAAACCCCCATGATTGCCTCGACCATGACCAACGTGGCGGCGGTGGTTCCCTTCCTTCTCGTATCGGGTTATGTCGCTCTTCTTTTTCGGGAGCTGATCCTGACCATTACATTCGCTTTTATTTGCAGCCTGTTCATCGGCCTCACCGTGGTGGCCATGCTCTCGGCCCGGATGCTCCAGTTGCCGATGACGAGCGGCCTCAGCCGCTTTCCGCTGTTCCGGCTCTTTGCCTGGTTCGTGGAAAAAGTCATCGCGGCTTACCGGATCGTTCTGGGGCCGGTCCTTCGAGTGCGCTGGTTGGTGATTGTCGTGGCGCTGGCGCTTTGCTCGAGCGCTTATCTGCTGATGGACCAGCTCGGGAACGAACTGCTTCCCCAGGTGGACGACGGCCGCGTCACTGTGGACATCCGCTTCTCGCCGGGGGGAACGCTCGAGTACACCAAGGAAGTCACCCGGCGGGTTCACGACATGCTTCTCAAGGACTCGGAGGTGGACAAGGTTTTCGCCACGGCGGGGGGGCGTCTCTTCGGGCGAAATTTCTCGGCGTCGGCTTCCAGGGGGCGGATCGCAGTGAACCTCAAGGGGGGGATCAGCGTGTTTGCCTTCCTGCGAAAGCTCAGGCCACGGCTTTCCCGGCTCGAATATCCGGACGCGCGAATATACGCCTACAAGAGCCGTGTCCGGGGGCTCAGGACCTCCAACAGCAGGCATAACAAGAGCTTCTCGCTCGGGGTACGCGGGGACGAGCTCACTGTTATCAACCAGATCGCCGCGGAGGCGGTGGACCGCCTGCAGGAGGTGCCTGGCCTCAATAACGTTCAGATGAACGAGGATCGTCCCCGGCCGGAATTTCACATCAAAATCAACCGTGAGCGGGCCGCCGAGCTGGGTCTCTCGGTCGAGGAGGTTGGCGACACGGTGAGCACGGCCATCGACGGTTCGGTGGCCACCTATCTGAACCGGGCAGATCTTCGGGTTCCGGTTCGCGTGAAGATCTCGGACACCGAAATTAAAAGCGAGCAGGATCTGGAAAATTTGGCGCTTTTCCCGGTTGGGCGCGAACCCACCCGCCTGAGCCACGTCGCACAGGTGCGCTACGGCACGGGCAGTTCCGTCATCGTCAGGACGGATCAGAACCGGATTGTCCAGGTTACAGGCGATATCCAGGGCCGATCGCTGGGAGATGTGAGCCGGGATGTGCGTGCGCGTCTTGCCGATATGAAGATTCCGCGCGGCTATTTTATCCTTCCCGGCGACGATGAGGAGAACTTGAACAAATCGAACCGCGAGCTTTTGATACTGGCGGTCCTTGCCATTTTCCTGGTCTATGTCGTCATGGCTGTCCAGTACGATTCGTTGATCAACCCCTTCGTTATCATTTTCGCCGTTCCTCCCGCCCTCTCGGGAGCCCTCTACGGGCTCTATTTCACCGGCACGCCGTTCGGCTCAACGGTCCTGATAGGTTTGATCCTTCTGGTGGGAATCGTCGTCAACAACTCGATCGTCATGGTGGACTACATCGAACGCCTGAGGGAAGACGGAAGAGAAATGCACGATGCCATCGTCGAAGGCGCCTCGACCCGGTTGCGCCCCATTCTTATGACCACGTTGACGACGGTATGCGCTCTCATCCCGCTGGCGCTTGGTTGGGGAAAGGGTTCCGAAATGCTCAAGCCGCTCGGCGTCGTCGTGTTGAGCGGGCTTTCGATTTCCGCGCTATTTACGCTGTTTCTGGTGCCCAGCATCTATGTGGTGGGACAAAATTTCGTCGCCAGGCTTCGAGCCTTGGTGGGCTTGGAGCCGAGGCACGCCACCGCCATCCGGTAGGGCTCCGGCGGTGGGGAGAGGTTGGGCCCGATTATCTTATTGCCGGAAAATTCAATTTTGCCCCGGAATAAGAGTATCCCTTTCGCCAACGGCTCTTCGGTTTTCCGTCTACGGCTGGCATCCACCCATAAAGACTCGTAAGATTCGCCTGACTTTAATTAAATTGGCCTTGGGGGAGAAGTCATGGCGAGCAACGCCGGGAAAAAAGACGGGTCCGGCATCGGTCCATTAATCCGATCAGACGGCCGGATGCCGGACGAGTGCCGCGAGATTAAAGTGCATACCGACTACATTCAGACGGCGCTGGGTAGTTGCCTTTTCGAGATGGGCAACACGCGGGTGCTGTGCACGGCCACGACCGAGGATTCGGTTCCTCCGCACAAGAGGGGCTCGGGCGAGGGATGGGTGACGGCGGAGTATTCCATGCTTCCGGGTAGCGGGACCTCCCGGGTGCCCCGTTCGAGGTCGAGGTCCGGCCGAACGATGGAGATTCAGCGTCTCATCGGCCGTTCGATGCGCGCCGTGGTGGACCTGTCCCTTCTCGGCGAGAGGACGCTGTATATCGACTGCGATGTTCTCCAGGCCGACGGAGGAACGCGGTGCGCTTCGATAACGGGAGGGTATCTGGCGGTTTGCCGGGCGGTGGATACGCTGATGAAGACGGGAGGGTTGGAGAAATCCCCCTTGATCGGGACCGTCGCGGCCGTGAGTGTCGGGATCATCGGAACGACACCGATTCTCGATCTCGACTACGGCGAGGATGTCGAGGCCGATGTGGATATGAACGTCGTTATGACGGGGCAGGGCCGCTTCGTTGAAGTTCAGGGAACGGCCGAGGGCGAACCTTTTAAAAAATCCGAGATGAACAAGATGATTGCGCTGGCGGAGAAAGGGATCAATCAACTCTTCGAGATTCAAGCCCGCCACCTCGACGGTTCCTGAGATTTCGGCGCGGCATGAAAATTATTTTTGCCACCCGAAATGCCGGCAAGGTCCGCGAACTCAGGCTCGCACTCGAAGGCCTCCCGATTACCGCACTCTCCCAGGACGAGGCTGGCGTCGAAGTCAATGTTATCGAGAATGGCGCCACCTATGCCGCTAATGCACTGCTGAAGGCCGAGGCCGTTTCCAAGACTACGGGCCTCCCCGCACTGGCGGACGATTCGGGTATTGAGGTCGAAGCGCTCCCCGGCGAACTCGGCGTTCTGTCCGCCCGGTTTGGCGGTGAGGGTCTCGATGACACGGGGCGAAACCGCCTGCTCCTCGAGCGTCTTGATGGTGTGGTGGATATCCGGCGCGGGGCTCGTTATGTTTGTGTCCTGGCATATTGCCGGTCCGGTCGGGAGTCTGTTTATTTCAAGGGGGTGATGTCCGGACGGGTGTTGAAGGCGCCCCGGGGCGAAGGGGGTTTCGGATACGACCCGATCATGTATCTTCCCGGGCGGGGGTGCAGCATCGCCGAACTTGATCCGGAGACCAAAAACCGGATCAGCCACCGGGGTTTGGCGCTCGCGGCGTTCCGGGAGTGGATTTCAGCCGAACTCGAATAAACGATAGATGAGCGAATGAATAGGCTGGTTCGCTCTTTTTTTCTTGTTAAGGGGGTTTTTTTTATGTCCAGGGTAAGCCAGGTCGGACTGGAGGAAGCCGAGGGCGAAACCGCCCGTCTCTATGAGGCGGCGACGCAGATGTTGGGCCGGGTTCCGCATTCGTTCCGGGTGTTGGGAAACGTTCCGCTCTTGGGGAGGATGTTGCTCCTGTTTAACGCGACCATGCAACGGGAAGGGGCGGGGAGCGTCCTCTCGTGCAAGATAAAGGAGATGGCCGTCATCAAGACGAGTCAGATAAACTCCTGCGACTACTGACTGACTCACAACTTGTCGCTTGGTCAAGCGGCGGGAATCACCGAGGAGCAGATCTCGGCCATCGAATCGGACGATTATATGAGATCGTCCCTTCTTTCAGGCCGGGAGAAAGCGGCTGTCCTTTGGGCGGAGCATGTCACCCGGAACACGGCCCGCGATCGCGACGATATTTTTGAGACGGTTAAAAAGGAGTTTACCCAAACCGAGTTGATAGAGCTCACGATGATGAGTTGCCTGTTCAACTCCTGGAACCGGTTCATGGATTCTCTCCATATGCCGATTGAGGGACAGGGCGAGGTGGACAAGATTCGAAAGTCGGTTTATCTCGAACCCGCTAAACTGAAGAATTATATGCAGGAAATGATCGACAATTGGCCCGATGAATTTCCCGAGCCCGATGGCCAGGCGCTCAGTTAATATCTCACATCGGGCTCTTGTCCAGGCCTATGAAAAACGCCCCTGAGTTTTCAGGGGCGTTTTTTTATGGCACGGTTTCGAGCCGGACCTCCGGCCTTGAGTTCCTGGCGTAGGGAGGTTATTCCGCAGCCGGGTCAGGATGGCACGCCGGTCCTGCTTCTCCAAGGCATTGTTGTGCGCAATTTTTCATTTTGGGCCACCGGGCACAATCCCGGACGAAAAGCTTGGGCTCACCGAACAAGGAGGTCCGCATCGCCCGGAACGGATCGATTTGCACCGCCATTTTCACCCCAGTTTCAGGGCATGTGAGCGCAAGACGATGAGCGTAGCGGTGATAAGCTGACCAGGCTGTCGGCAGCAGAACGCAAAGGAATCCCAGGGCGCACACCGCTCCGATCGTTAGAAGTTCAATGCCCATGCTAGCCTCTTTCCGGTGAAAATAATGGATTTGCTATCCGGATTCGCTTTCTGGGAGACGGGAGCCTATCTCCTCATAGGAGCCTAATTCGTTCATTCCGGCAATGCACGCCTGACCGCATCCCCGCCGCTCGGGCCACCGGGTGCAATTCTTAACTTGGATGTCGGCCAGCCCACTGGTCAGGACAGTACAGGCCGCGCGAGAGATGTTGATATGGATCCAGGCGGTGCAGCCGGTTTCGGGGCACAGCCGTTTAAGACTTCCCGCGAGATTGTAGAAGGCGCGCGCGGCCCTCAACACGGGCGGGCCGTAGGCGGCGGAGCTTAAAACGATCAGCAGAACTCCGAGGATCAGGTAAATCATGGTGCTGACCTTTCCTTGGAGAAGCCGGCAAACAAAAGCGCCAAAGGGAGAGGCCTTCTGAATTCAATATAGGCCCGCAAGGGTGTTAAGGCTCGCATTGGAGCCTCCAAACCGGGGCTCATCGATGAGTTGTTCGTGGGCGGGGGGGAGACTTATACTCTTCCGAACTTGATTTCGGATGTGAGCCAATTCCGCCCGGCGGTGGCATTTGAAGCGCGGGCGGTTTGAATTTTATGGAAAGGCGGGGTGACTCATGACAAATCTCCTTTTGGATGAAGTTTCGGAACAGGCCGCTTCGGGCCGCATCGCTGAAATATACGAAGACATCCGTCAGACGATACGCACCACGCAGGTGAGCTTTATTTACCGGACACTCGCGGTGCATGAGCGTTATCTCGCGGCTGCGTGGGAGGCGCTTCGGCCCAACGCTTCGATAACCTATTTCGAACGGTGCGCGGACAGCCTCCGCATGCGAATGACGCCTCCCATGCCGGAGGATGTTCCCGATTTAGAGGAAGAACTCGATGAGGAGTACGGCTACAGCGAGGATCGAATAGAGGAAATCAACCGGATCCTCGATGTGTACAACTATAGCAACCCGAAAAATCTGATCCTCGTGGCCGCTCTCAGGGGGACGCTGGGCGGAATGAAAATCGGCGGAGTTTCGCCCGGTTTTGATGAAGACCTCAAACCTCTGCCGAGGGGAGCTTTCCCCGGGATGAGCGCACCCGAACTTTTGGAGAGTGATGAAGCCGGAGAGGAAATCAACGAGGTGTATGAAACGATTCGGCGGGAAACGGGTTTCGGAGGGGTACCCAGTATCTGGCGCTCACTGGCCCGGTATCCAGAACTGGTTAGCCGGGCATGGGATTTTGTCCGGGAGGAGCAGAAAAAAACCGGTTTTGATATCACCGTCAGCCTGTCTCAAGGCGCGGCGGGGGCCGCCGCCCAGGAGTTTCCTTATCTCGTGGAGCTTACCCGTGAAAAAGTGGCGAAGCTGGGCATAATCGAAGACGAGATCGATCTAATCGAGAAAAAACTAGACCATTTTATTCGCCTCATACCGCAGACCAATGTGTCTATCCTGTTGGTGAAGGCGGCTATTGCGGGCGAGGGCAAGGTTCGGCGAAAACCCTTCGCCTAGTTTTCGTTTCATGAAGTCGGTCCCATATAAATGTAGAGAATAGGAGCGGCTTCGTGTCTGCACTCTCACCTCTATTTTTGTCCTTGGTGATAGGCGCTCTTTTTTTTGCCGGTTTCGTGAAGGGAACGGCCGGTTTCGGAATCACCTTGATTGTGGTTCCTGTTCTGGCCCTGGTGATAACTCCGCAAGAGGCGATAGTCCTCAATTCACTTCCCGTTTTGATGATGAACATTGCGACGGCGGTATCCACCGCCCGGGAATTCCGCGAGATCAGGCGGGTTCGTTGGATGCTTCCCATCGCAATCGTGTCCGTGCCCATCGGGGTAAAAGTGCTAATTTGGATTGATCCCGAGCCTGTCCGCGCCGTTATCGGTGTCATGATTATCTTTTTCATTGTGATGCGGTTTTCGGGGTGGAAGCCTCCTCGATTTTCCGAGGCGGGTCAAAACGCGTTCGGGGTCGGAATGGGCGCTCTCATCGGTTTTATTTTCGGGATGATAATGATGCCGGTGGCGTTTATTATTTTTTATGTGAACACCCTTGGAGTCAGGCGAGAGGCGTTCGTTTTTTTGCTCAACACCATCGCGGCGGCCCTGTCGATAATCCAGGTCTCGACATTCGTCTGGCATGACTTGTATGCGGCGGGGGCCTGGCGAAACAGTGTGCTGATGCTTCTGCCTGCGCTGGCCGGTTTGTATATCGGGACACGATTCCGCCGCCGGCTTTCGGAGCAAATTTTCGAGCGTCTGGTCCTCGGGCTTCTTGGCATCGCCGGTTTTCTCTTGATCTTACGTTACGGGGCAGTCCTTTTTTAAGTGGTCCGGAATGCGACTTGGCGGGGAATCCTCCAGCGCCCCTTTTCGGAGCTGGCAGGATTTTTCGTTATTGATCGTATTCTCGCCGGGGAGTTCCAAACCGGATTTCGGGGCGGGGCCGGCAGGAAAAAATTATGATTAAAATATATTATTGTTCTCATGTTAGTAGTAATGTTCGTCTTTTTTTTGATGTGATTCGGCGATTTTCATAGATATTTCTGGACATTTCGGGGTGATCACCTATACTCGTTTCATCTGAAAAATAAGGGGGGTATGGGGGAGGAGCGCTCCTTGTGGGGCGGGGCCGAAAGGCCCCGTTGCGGCTATACGGCCTGTTTGTAGCTCCCTTCTCTTGAGGCGTGTCGATTCAGCATTCATCGGAGAATCCCTGCCGTCATTCCGCACCTCAAATTTTCGTATCAAGATTCTCTCGCCCGGAAAATCCTCTCCCCAGAGCCGGATATCGGTGCCTGGGCGTTTGGGTTCCTTTATTGACAGCCTTGATTCCGGGTGTGATTATCTGGGTGCTTTCGGCTCAACGGAGGGAAGGTTTCGCTGAGGTTTTTTTCATCTTCGTAACAGAGCTCATGAGGGCCCGTAGCTCAGCTGGATAGAGCAACGGACTTCTAATCCGTAGGTCGCAGGTTCGAGTCCTGCCGGGCCTGCCAGAAAATCTGCTGACATGGTGGGTGTAGCTCAGGGGTTAGAGCGCCGGGTTGTGGCCCCGGAGGTCGGGGGTTCAAATCCCCTCACTCACCCCAGTCAGCCTCTTTTTTGGGGATGTTTTAAAGGTGGTGGAATCTCTGCTTTCGGGAACACAGGCGCCTGTAGCTCAATTGGATAGAGCATCGGACTTCGGATCCGAAGGTTGTAGGTTCGAGTCCTACCAGGCGCGCCACCTTTCGGGCCGATTCAAGGAGATTTGCAGCGTTTCGGATCGCTAGCTCAACTAGGCAGAGCAACGGACTCTTAATCCGTAGGTTCGGGGTTCGATTCCCCGGCGGTCCACCAGACTTTTCTCAGGAAACCCGGGGTTTTCCCGGGTTTTCTTTTTTGGAGATAAAGGTGAAATTTCGTTTAGTGTGACAGGAATGTGACAGGCAAGGTGGGATTCTTGCTTTTTTGCGGCTTCTTTCAAGTCTTCCTCGGAAACTATGTTGTACCTGTCAAAAACTGAACGCGTTCGGTGCCCGCTAATTTCCATTGCCACTCTTTCAGGAACACCCGCCCGAATAAGATTACGGACTCCTGTACGCCGAAGATCGTGAAAATGTCGACCTTCAAGTCCAACTATCTGACAAGCATTTTTCCAAGCCGTTCGAAAAGAGCCTATCTTCTTTCCTTCGCGATGGAATACCCACGGGCAGTCCGGATGCTCCCAATCACGGGCATCCTTTTCTTCCCGGAGTACACGCCAAAGCTCTTCGGGCATGAATATTACCCTGCCTTGATTGTTTTTCGTGGTTCCGGGGTCAAGGATAATACGTCGTTCCCTAAGGTCTAATTGCCCCCATTGAAGCGAAAGAAGCTCTCCTCTGCGCATTCCCGTCCAGTATGCCGCAGTCACTAAGGGCCGAAGGTAAGATGCTAAGGCTCCCTTAAGGGCAAGAAATTCATCCCGCTCGAAAAATCCGGTCCGTACGTTATTCTCATTCAAGTGGGCGATGTGGGGGATATGCCGCACCTTAGGAGGAGTAGCTTGCGAAGCGAGGCTGAAC
>JAVEPB010000151.1 GCA_030922375.1 bacterium
AGGCCACATAGTTCATTAGGATATCGTCCGCCGGCACCTGAGACGAAAGAACCATGGCCTCCGGGCTTCGCTCCGCTTCGCCCTGCGGCCATGGTTCCAGAACTCTAAGAGAAGGTGGTATCACTAACGGGGGCAGGTCACTGATTATATCAGCATAACCAGAGGCAATACTATCCGGCTTAATGGCCTCACAGACGCCAAATAAGAGCCTCTACGGACCTGTAAGGGATTATGAGGGGTTGGAAAAGGGAAGGTGAAGTTAACGGCTGTTCTCACCTATGAAAGGAGCAGCATTTCTTCAATCTAGATTCAGTCGTTAGATAATTGTTAGACAGAAAACAAAAACGGGTTACGGCATTGCCGTAACCCGTTGAATTGTTGGTAGCGGGGCCAGGATTCGAACCTGGGACCTGTGGGTTATGAGCCCAACGAGCTACCAGCTGCTCCACCCCGCACCGAAATGTATAAGTGATTTAAAGGCTTGGGGGCCGGGTGTCAAGGGCTCAGGGCTAAAAGTTCAAGGCTCAAGGCTGCTTCCCGGCTTTCCCGCCTCCCCGCTTTCTGTCGGGAACGAACTCATAGACCGTCTCGCCCGGTTTCACGAGGCCCAGGTCCTCCCGGGCGATTCGTTCGATGTAGGTGAGATCGCTCCGGAGGGAGTGAATCTGATTTTGGAGAACGCGGTTTTCCTCGTAAAGACGAGTCACCTCGCCCCTGAGCTCGCCTAACCTCCGTTGATTGACGATTACCGCCAACAGGCCGTCCCTACCGAGAATGGCGGCGCCCAGAAGAATGGCACAGACCCCTCCTACCAGCCAGTAAAGGTAGCGGTCCGGCTTCTCATTGCGGGTGTCTTGTCTCGAACTCGTCAAGGCTCGGTCGTGCTCCGGCCCGGGCAGAGGGGCTTCATTCTACAACAAGCGACCTAGATAGCGGCAAACGCCTCGCGCGCCGCCTCGAGGGTCGTCTCGATCTCGGCCTCCGTATGGGCCGAGGAGAGGAAACCCACCTCGAACTGGCTCGGCGCGAGGGCCACCCCCCGCTCCAGCATGGCGTGGAAGAAACGGGCGAACTTTTCCGTGTCCGAGCGCTGGGCGTCGGCGAAATCGCGGACCGGGCCCTCCTGGAAAAACGTGCAGAACATCGACCCCCGGCGAGCGCCCCAGGTGGCCACCCCCGCCCGACGCGCGGCCTCGGCCATCCCTTCCTCGAGCCGGCGGCCCCGATCCTCGAGCGCCTCGGGAAGGCCCTCTTCCTTGATGATGCGAAGGGTTTCGACGCCCGCCGCCATCGCCAACGGGTTCCCCGAGAGGGTTCCCGCCTGATAGACGGGCCCCAGGGGAGAGACCACCTCCATGACCTCGCGCCGCCCTCCGTACGCGCCCACCGGCATCCCGCCGCCGATCACCTTGCCCAGCGTGGTGAGATCGGGCTGGATTCCAAAGAGCGACTGTGCCCCGCCGCGGGCCACGCGAAAACCCGTCATCACCTCATCGAAAATGAGGAGCGAGTTCGAGCCCTTGGTCGAGCGCCTCACCATTTCCATGAAGCCCGCTTCGGGGGGGACGAGACCCATGTTGCCACCCACGGGCTCCAGAATGAGCGCGGCAATATTTTTCCCCTCGCGCAGAAACAGATTCTCCAGCGCCTCCGCGTCGTTGTAGGGAAGTGTGATCGTGTTGCGGGCGTAATCGGCCGGGACGCCCGCGCTGTCGGGGATTCCCAGCGTGGCGCCGCCGCTCCCCGCCTTCACGAGGAGGCCGTCGGCGTGGCCGTGGTAACACCCCTCGAACTTGACGATGATGTCGCGCCCGGTGAAGCCCCGGGCGACCCGGAGCGCCGACATCGTGGCCTCGGTGCCCGAGTTGACGAACCGAAGGAGTTCCATCGACGGGTAGGCCTCCTGGACGAGTTCGGCCAGCTCGGTCTCGGCGGCCGTTGGCGCGCCGTAGCTCGTCCCCCGCCCCGCCGCCTCGCGAACCACCGCCACCACGCGCGGGTGCGCGTGCCCGAGGATCAGCGGCCCCCAGGAGAGAACATAGTCGATGTATTCATTGCCGTCCGCGTCCCAGATTCGACTTCCCTCCCCCCGATCGATGAACAACGGGGAGCCGCCCACGCCTCTAAAGGCGCGGACCGGGCTGTCTACACCGCCGGGGATGCGTTTTTGAGCGGCCTGAAACAACGCCTCGGAGCGCACGCGCGATGTCACGATAGGTACCTCCCGATCAGGAGTTTCAGCCGATCCCTGGCCTCGGCCGAAATATGCGCCGGGTCGGTGATGATGGCGGTCCCGAGCAGACCCTCGAACGGGCTCCGGCCCTCGATATGAGGAACGGCCTCGATGATGATTTTCTGGGCGAGGGCGACGTTGCGCCGGAGGGTATCGATGAGCATTTCGACGGTGACCGATTCCTCTTCCTCGTGCCAGCAGTCGTAATCGGTGGGCAGGGCGAGGGTCGCGTAGCTGATTTCGGCCTCCCGGGCGAGCTTGGCCTCGGGCATGTTCGTCATCCCGATTACCGAGGCTCCCCAATCGCGGTAGCGAAAACTCTCGGCGCGCGTGCTGAATTGAGGGCCCTCCATGCAGACGTAGGTCCCGCCCGCGTGGACGTTCGCACCTACACGGTCCGCCGCGGCCAGGAGAATTTCACTCAGCTTCGCGCAAACCGGATCGGCCATCGGGACGTGGGCGACGACCCCTCCCCCGAAAAAAGTGCCGATGCGGTTTTTCGTCATGTCGATGAACTGATCCGGAATGACGATCTCGCCCGGATGGATATCCTCCTTGAGGCTCCCCACCGCGCTGGCCGAGATCAGCCACTCGCAACCGAGTTGCTTAAAACCGTAGATGTTCGCCCTGAAGGGGATTTCACTTGGCATGAAGACATGCCCCTCGCCGTGGCGAGGCAGAAACGCAAGCCGCTTTCCCGATAAAGAGCCCAGAATATAAGAGGCCGAGGGCGCGCCGAAGGGGGTGTCCAGTTCGACACGCTCCACCTCGGTCAGGCCCTCCATCTGGTAGAGACCGCTGCCTCCGATGACGCCGATGGTGGCTTCCGACAATGTTTATTCCTCTCCGGCCGCGGAGCGGCCTAGGTATGCGGCCCTTAACTCCGACCGCAGGACTTCGCTACACGGCCTTCAATAGGTTCATTTCGATAAGCGCCTCGGCGATCTGCACGGCGTTGAGCGCCGCGCCCTTTCGGAGATTGTCCGAGACGATCCACATATTGAGCGCGTTCCCGGCCGACGAATCGCGGCGGATGCGGCCAACATAGACCGGGTCCCGCCCCGAGGCCGAAAGCGCCATCGGATAGGCGAGCCGCGCGGGGTCGTCGATCACCTCGACGCCGGCGGCGGCCGCGAGCAGCTCACGCGCCTCCTCGGGCGAAAGCGGCCGCTCCGTCTCCACGTTCACCGATTCGGAGTGCGCGTTATAGACCGGAACGCGCACGCAGGTTGCGCTTACCGGAAGGCCGGGCGCCCCGAGAATCTTCCGGGTTTCGTCCACCATTTTCCGCTCTTCCTTGGTGTCGCCTTCATCGAGAAAGACATCGATCTGAGGAAGACAGTTAAAGGCGATCGGATGGGGCATCTCCCGGGCTTCGGGCGGGTTTCCACTACCCGCGGCCTCCACCTGCCCCCGAAGCTCGTCCACCGCGCTCTGTCCGGCTCCGCTGACGGCCTGATAGGTGCTCACCACTATCCGCCGGACGCCCGCCCTCTCGTAGAGGGGCTTGAGGACGACGACCATCTGAATCGTCGAGCAATTCGGGTTGGC
>JAVEPB010000152.1 GCA_030922375.1 bacterium
GGATCCGACCTTCAACATTAACAAGAAGCGGCTCATAAATTTTTGCGAGGAACTTGTCCGCCGTGGTCTCAAAATTCATTTTGCCGTCCGTGGACGTGTCGACTTGATGGACGTGGAACAACTGGCGCAATTGAAAGCGGCCGGCTGCATCTGGCGAGCGACCCGCAGGCCATTGACGGCGCCGGAAAAGTTATTGTCACCGTCTGCACGCCGGTGGACGAATTTCTCAATCCCGACCACAAGGCCTTCCGCGCATGCATCGATGGCATCGCCCCTTATCTACAGAACAGCAATCTGACGATCCTTCGTTCCACCGTCTTTCCCGGCACCACCGACTGGCTTTATGGCCATTTGCAGGAACAGGGGATGGACCTTCCCGTGGCCTATTGTCCGGAAAGAGTTGTGCAGGGACGTGCCCTTGAAGAACCTAGTTCCGTGCCGCAAATCATCAGCGGCACCACATCTCAGGCTGAGGAAGAGGCTGCCAACCTTTTCACCATGCTGGCGCCGGCCATTGTGCGCGCCACGCCAAAGGAAGCCGAATTCTCCAAATTGTTCTCCAACGCGTACCGGTATATTCAGTTCGCAACAGCCAACCAGTTTTACATGATCGCCACCTCCGCGGGCCTGGACTATCAGAATATCCATAATGCGATTACACAGGACTATCCGCGCGCCAGTGATCTTCCACGGGCCGGATTCGCCGCCGGGCCCTGCCTCTTCAAAGACACCATGCAGTTGGCGGCTTTCGCCAACAACCAGTTCAGCCTCGGCTATGATGCCATGCTGATAAACGAAGGGTTGGTTCTGTTTCTTATCGAACAGGCTCAAAACCAATATGACCTTGGGGAACTTACCGTGGGTCTGTTAGGCATGGCTTTTAAGGCCGACATTGACGATACCCGCGCCTCGCTCAGCTACAAGCTGAAAAACATGCTAGTCGTGTGCGCCAATAGGGTTCTTACTTCCGATCCTTACGCCAAGGATGACCCTGACTTGATTGATCTTGACCAGGTCATTGCCCAGAGTGATCTGTTGTTCCTGTGCGTCCCCCACAGCCAATACAAGAACCTGAATATGGGCGGAAAACCCGTGATTGATGTGTGGGGCTTTCTCACCGACCACGCAACCGACTGAAAATCCCTATGCCGGACAGAAAGCTGGACATCATCATCCCCGTCTATAACGAGGGAAAAAACATCTCTTCTGTCCTTGATGCGCTTGCCCGGGAAGTACAAACGCCCTTCCGGGTGCTGGTTTGTTACGATTTCGACGAGGATGACACCCTCAACGTCCTAGCGCGCTACCCACGGGAGAAAATAGACTTTATCACGGTAAAGAATCATGGGAATGGCGTGCATGGCGCCATTATGAGCGGATTTCAGGCTTCCGATTCTCCCGCCGTAATTGTCCTTCCCGCAGACGACGACTATAACGCCGGCCGTATAGACCATATGGTCTCGCTTCTTCTGGAGGGCTGCGACATTGTCTCAGCGAGCCGTTTTTTACCTGGTGGAAAAATGGTGGGATGTCCCTGGCTTAAAGCCGTTTTGGCACGCACTGCATCCTTCACGCTCTTTTTTTTGCAGGACTCCCCTGTCACGATGCCACCAATGGATTTCGTCTTTTCTCACGGCGTGTTGTGGATGTCATAAAGGTCGAGTCGTCCACCGGCTTCATCTATAGCATTGAATTGCTGGTTAAAAGTCACCGCATGGGCTGGCGCATCGAGGAGGTCCCCTCCTGTTGGTACGAACGCAGCCCGGACCAGGGACAAAGCCGCTTCCGGGTGTGGAAATGGCTGCCAGGGTATCTGCACTGGTTTTTCTACGTCTTTGCCACCACGTGGATGTGCCGCGGGCCGGAAACTGTCCCTCTCAAAACACAGACCGAAGGCCAGTAAAAAATACTTGGGATTCAGGACGAGGTGTTTTCTGAAGCAGGAATATCAATGCGGCGCCCTGTTTCGCTGGAGCGGAAGACGGCATTGAGAAGAATCTGAACCCTGAGTCCGTCATCAAGGTCGGGTTTGGGGCGCGGTCCATCTGCCACCAGTCCATCCAGGAACCGGCTTGCCAGTCGTCCCACCGCCATAATTCGACCGTCCCCTTTAAGGTCGTCGATGGCATCAGGTGCGGGTTGCCGCCTCACTTCATCATCTTCCCGCCTCATCACGGACAGCGTGAAGCCCTTCACATAATCCGCCGTTGTTCTGGCTTTTTCCGCCTCCCGTTAAGGCACCAAACAGTTTATTCAATACGTTCAAGACGGCTTATATATCATTCAGAAATCATCTTTCCCCGCCAAACAGGCCCCATCACAAGTCGGATGCAGCCATACGATATTAATGATTTGTTTGTGTTGTTAAATAATGATTCCTGTTTGTTCCCCGCCTTAACTTTATTCATCCCCATACTACATCTGCGGCCTTTCCATCCACGTCCCCTGGAGACACGCCAAACATGCCCATTTGGCCATGTAAACTGTCCAGGGATATGGTATTAATCACCATCCACATTCTTTTCGAAATTTAGTTGCCAGCATCCGAAGTATGATTGCCTTCTCTAAAGTACGCCGGATTGTTCCGGCCCTTTCCCGTCTCCTTCTTATCTCTGGCCTCGCTGCCGTCCTCACTACTGTTGCTGCACCTTATCTTGGGTTCGGCGTGGGAGAAGACTTCCTTTTTTACCGCTTGGCCGAATGGTCGCGGTCGGACCTGTTCCGGACGGGTATTTTTCTGTCTCTCCTCGGCTTGGTTTTGGTTTTGTCGGACCTGATGCGGCTGACAAACACCTGGTCATGGACGGAAGACAAGTGCGGGCAGATTCGAGCATATTTTGCTTTTCCGCCTGCAGAACCCCTCTTCACATTTTCCCACCGCCATCAGAAAATTATTCTTGGAGCTGCGGTCCTGTTCCAGGGCTTTTTTCTGCTGATCATTCCCCTGGGGTTCGAATGTGATGCGGCCATGTATCTCAACTTTTCTCGTTATCTTTTCGGGGGCGAGGGTGGCAGCTTCAACTATTACCGTGCGCCGGGTTTTCCAATCTTTCTGGGATTGTCAGGCCAACTTTTGTTCGGTTCATTCGTCCCCACCGTGGCCGCCCACGCCGTCATGGGCATCCTATCTCCGCTGATCTTCTACCGCACCCTGGCCCCGGTCAGCCGCACAGCCGCCTTTATCGCCGCCTGCGTATTTATCATCTCCACCACACCTTTTTTTGCCGCAAAGATTATGCTGGTGGAACAACTTTTCGCCTTTTTGGTTATCACCTGTCTCTATGGATTTTCGCGTTATTATTTCTCGCGTGACGTGCGTTTCCTTCATCTTTCCCTGTTCTGTATCTTTGCCGCTACCTTTACACGATGGGAAGCCAGCCCGCTCCTGTTCATGAGCCTTATCGTGCTTTTCTTCATCACACGTGGACGTAAGCGTCACTTGCGCCACTTCGTCCTGGCCGTAAGCCTCATCGCGATCCTGGCAGGGGGATGGTCGGCGATGCGCAGCTATACCCTGGCCGGCAACATGTCCCTGCTGGGCAGTTTCCATAACTGGGCGGGGCGGCAGTCCTTCTGGATGATCTATTGGGGGCACAGATATAAGTTAGAGGTATGGGAAGCTGCATTGGGCTGGGACCAGGCTGAGAACAACACCTTGGCAAGGAGAGTCTTCGGAACCAGGGATATTGGTTCGCCTCCGGAACTTTTTTTCTCTGACCGCCGCGCTTTCGTCAGGCCGGAGAATGGCCCTCACACCCAAGAATTAAGAGATTTGATTTGGGATATTTTTTCAGAAAACCCGGAAAGCTATCGTGCGTTGGAACCGCTGATGAACCAGGCGCACCCACACCCTGATCCTTCCTTTCAGGGATTTTATCAGGAATATTTTGGAAAACTTGACGGAAACCCTCAGGCTTTCGTCGATAATTATTTCATAGCGCCCAATGGATTCTATACGGACTACGTTCCGGAGGAATTACGCAAGCGTCTTGGTCTTGCTGGAATGAACAAACTGCTTGGTTCTGTTGTTATTGAGACGATTTCAGCCTATCCCACGCTCGCCGCCCTTTTGGCCGTCCAATCGGTCTCCAATATTTCTTCTCTTTTCGGCATAAATCTAAAAATCCTTGCAAAAACAACCCCTTCCCAACAACTTGTGGCCGGGCTACCTGTTCTTGCCTTCTGGGGGAAAAATTACTCCTCTTATGTCCCCTATAATATGGCCGGCTGCGCCAACGCGCACTTGCCCCCTAGAATGCAGCAGGAACTCATCCACGACCACAAAACGACGGTTGAACTCAACAGGCTCCTTTTTCCTGTCGCAAATTTTCTTAGAAACAGCGTGCGTAATATCTTTGGCCTCATGGCGCTTGCATTGCTGTGTTTCCTGCCATGGGGACCACAACGAAAATTTTCGCTTTTCATGTTTGCGATGGTGATTGCCTACCTTATTTTCGGGTGTTCCCTCGGTTATCATGTGTACACAAGATACGAACTGGCCGTACAGCCGCTCATTCTCATACTCGCTGCTCTTGGGGCTATGGGATTGATGAATGTCATCAGAAAACTCCCTAAAATTGAGAGTTCCCGCCAAACTAATTAACTACTATCAAGCCCATTAGTCGGAACCCAGATCAAAACCATCTAGAGGCATAGCATTTTTCCCATGTCAGGTTTTAGCGACCTTTCCCATCCCATCGCATCATTTTTTGCCTTCCCGCCCAAGCGGATAATGCTACTGCAATCAATGCCAGACGTTCATTGTCAGAGGCGTTGGCGGACGGCTGATGTCAAGTCCCTGAGACCGGCAACGCCGACCGCAGCGACCATCACCAGCAATGGCTGGACGATCACTTCATAGCGGGTATAGGCGCTGATATTGCCGGCCATGCCAGACATGACTAGATAGGCCAAACCGATAAAGCTGATACACAGACCGAAGCGCCATTCCTTTGCAAACGGCACGAAGAAGACCGATAGCAAGATCAAAGGGCCGAGAACGTTACGAACCATGTTCCTTATGAAATTCACAACTGTGAAATACTTCTGGTGGAAGGGCCGCGTCAATTCGTGGTCGACCTTGAGTTCTTCCTGCATGGAGGTTGGAAGCGAAGACTCCGCGCAGTTGCCAATATTGTAGGGTACATTCGAGTGCCCATTGATATCCCAGAAAGACGCCACGGCACTGAATGCGCGAGGCAGATCGATATGACCGCTGCCACGGCTCAGCGGCGCGACCTCTAAGAACGGCGGCACCACGTATTGCGGGCCGATGAAATGAGCGGCGTGCACATTCTTGACGTCACTGCGTGGAACGATGTCGACTCCGGTCATCGCAACCGCGATGGTTGGTAGGTCGATACCGAGCAACGAGAGGATGTTGTCAAATCCGGCAAACAACAACAGCCAAAATTGCCGTGTATGCACCAAAGTCTCAAGCACCGCCCGTTTGTAGAGGTCCTCGGCTTTCAGAATACCGATTCGTTCGATGATGCGCTCGGAGATGAAGTCGGTGTAGACACCGTTCGGGTGGCGGAAAACATTATCAGCGAAGGCTTCAGGCTGACCCTCCAAGCGACCGAAATATTCCTCGTAAAGATCGACGCCCTTGTCCACGTGCTCTATGTGTTCGAGGAGCGGCTTCATCGCCCGGAGTTTTTCCGGGGTGTCACGGGCGACCTCAAACATGTGCTGCCAAATCTCATGGTTCGCTGGACCGTTCCCCTTCTCGACATAGTTTGGAGGTAGATAGAATAAATCGCGCCACACTATCGGCGGATTGCCGCCGATGTCACGCCAGCCGAGTGCGACGTCCCAGGCTTTGTGGTAGGGCATGTGACCCCAATAGGCCATCCAGAACTCGTGGCGCCCGCTGAAATTGCTGACTGTTCCGAACAAACTTGCGTTTCCCATCCACGTATAACTGCGGACCAAGGAGAACCCCGACACACAAATAGCGATGGCCACCACGGCAATGCCAAGATGCCGCAAATGACGGTTCCTTTGCAGCGCCAATATCAGCAAAATCGATAGGAGCGCCACAACCAGGGTGGCCGCCTCCCAGCGGGTGAAGAAAGTCAGAACGCCGAGAGCCGCTGTCAAATACAGGAATTTGACCTTCATGGAATAGTAATATTTCGACAGACAATAGAGTGCAGATAGCAGGAGCAGCCCGTAAATCTGTTCTGGCATCATGATCTTCGTCGCATAAAACGGCGTGGTTGACAGCATATAGACGACGGACGTCAGGAGGGCGAGCCAACGCCCGAATGGAACCACAACCCGGTAAAGCAGGACCGGTAAGACGATGCCGATGGCGAAATGCACCGCTAACGTTACATAAAAGGTCTCGGCAATGGGCTGTCCGGTCAGCGCAACGAAGGCGGCGAAAAGCGGGGCCCGATAGTAAGTGTAATGCCCACCAGCTAAGCCGAGTAGCTCCTTTGAGAACGCGAAATACGCAGCAGCATCGCACTCAAAGGCCAACGGGATAATGAAAAAAATTAATGCCTGCCCGGCCGCGGCAAGACATAAGATTACCAATTGGTCACGTTTGGCGTAGGTTATTGATTGTGCTTGGGAAAGTTCGGTGACAGCTAAAAAGGCCGCCGCGCGCTGCCGCCACGTATCCAAAAAGCGGGTACAAATTCCCACCACCAGACGCATGCGCCACCAACAAATGCCAACCACGGCTGCTACGGAAAATAATACTATGCCGATCCAAAGCGTATAGGTACGGGACAATCCGAAAGTTCTATAGAGAATAAAATTCTCGTTCTCTCCAAGCCCGAGATACGGCCCGACCAACGCAATCGCAACCAACCCGGATGCACCGAAGAGAATCGTCAGGAAGCCTAGTCGAACACAATGAAAATATATACGCACGTTTCGTTCCCCACCGATTCGATGACCAGCTCACCGTCGCACTAAGGAGTATTCAGATACCAGGGTATGAGGGTCAAATTTTAGCAAAAATTGTCTTTTGCCGACCGCTCATTGACCGATCAGCGTAGCGCAATCTTGAAGACTTGGCGCACAGCTTTGACTTTGGCCATAATTATCTTGGGATTCCTTGTGTCGCGGAGAAGTGTTTTGACAATCTGATCTGGCCTCATATAAACGGCCCGCAGGTAGCGGCCCATGAAAGCGATACGTTCTTCAAGGGAATAGTATTGTGGGGCCCCGGCAAGTAGCGTGGTGATATCATTTTCGCCCGAAAGGATAATGTCGCGCCAAAAATCCGCGCCGTCATGTTCGTCTGACCATTCTCGATAAATTTCGGTCCCAGGACCGTGATATGCTGGCAAGCCAATGATATGATCAAGTTTCAAACTGGACACGTAGTCTAGGGACCGTTCCAATGAATCCCGGCTTTGACACTTGAGCCCGTAAAGCATGTAGCCCGCGACTTCGATCCCCTGCCTCTTGGTTTCCTCGACCATGGCACGCGTTTGATCGGGGGAACCGTGTTCACGTCGGTTCATATTCGCGAGCACAGCGGCATCGCTCGACTCGATGCCGTACTGCACTCGATAGCATCCCGCCGCTTTCAATTGCGCCAGTTGTTCCACGTCCATCAAGTCGACACGTCCACGGACGGCAAAATGAATTTTGAGACCACGGCGGACAAGTTCCTCGCAAAAATTTATGAGCCGCTTCTTGTTAATGTTGAAGGTCGGATCC
>JAVEPB010000153.1 GCA_030922375.1 bacterium
CATGGACCGACGTGAGGGGGGCACGTCAATACGGTGGTACGACGAAAGTGGGCGCTACCGGAAGCGGACATTCAAGGGAATCACAAAAGAAAACGCAACTCGGAGGGAGCGGGCCATCCTGGCCGCCCGCGATGCCGGGGAGGCTTGGGTTGATCCCCGCCATGCTCCTCTTTTTTCTGCCTTCGCTGATACATGGCTGGAAGAAAACAGGGCGCGATGGAAGGCAGGGACTCTCGCGGAAAATAAGTCGATTCTGAACGGAAAACTAAAATCCGAATTTGGGGAAAAGCGCCTGAGCCATATTTCCGAATCCAGTATCCTCACATACATTACGAAGCTAAATGATGATGGCCTCTCGCCGCGCCGAATTAACCACATCGTTGCACTCCTCAAACAGATTCTTCGAACCGCCCACCGGAGACGCATCGTAAGGGTGGATCCCTGTACTGATGTTAAAAAGCTGAAAGAGGCCAGGGCGGAAATCGACCCTTTCAGTCCCGAGGAAATACAGAAATTCTTGGCGGTTTGCCCCGAGTGGTGGCGGGCATATTTTTTGGTGGCGTTCTGGACCGGCGCGCGCCCAAATGAACTGGCGGCATTAAAGTGGTCAGAGGTGGATACAGAGGGGCGAACGTTCCGGGTACGGGCTGGCCGCTACCGGGGAATCGAGAGCGCCCCCAAGACAGAGGGAAGTGTCCGGGACATTGATCTCCTTCCGGCTGTCGTGGATGCCTTAAAGAATCAGAAAGCCCGTCAGGCGGCCCGTAGGCTCTCCGGTGGGCAGGGTGGGACGAAATACGTATTTACCGGCTCGCGCGGAGATCCGTTTCATCTCCATTACCTGCGGGAAAAAATATGGTATCCAGGCCTCAAGAAGGCTGGCCTTCGGCGCAGGACGCTGTATCAGACGCGCCACAGCTTCGCCTCGAACGCTCTTGCGGCAGGCGAAGATCCCGCCTGGGTCCAAAAGATGCTAGTGCATAGCACGTTGAGGCAGTTATTCGGGACATATGCTCGCTGGATTCCGAACCGCACGCGCCTGGATGGTTCTCTACTGACCTCCAGGATGGCCGGAGAAGGCGAGTCCGATGGCCGAGCTGTAGGCGCTGAAACACTATAAATGAGGGTTCTATGCTCCCGAAATGCTCCCCTCCCCCCCGTTAGCTCATATTCTCATTGAAAAATAAGTAGTTAGCAAATCCATGATCCATGTCGTCGTTCTGGATCATCTCCCAGGTCAGATCCTCGATCCCGCCCCGCTTGGCGACGGCGTAGGTCACTTCCTCGTCCGCCGGGGACGTGAGGGCGGGATAGGTCGCCTGCTCGGAGACGGTGGACAGATCGCCGTAGCCGCCCACGCGGACCCGGCGGTTCGTCCTGAAATCCTTCACAGGGATTACCGAGGAGGCGACTTTCTTCCAGGCCTGAAAGCGATCGTCCCTGAAATCGTTGAGCATCGCCCTGCGGATCGAATCGCCGAAGGCCTCGCCCCAGGTGCTCGTGTCGAGCGAGGCGGCTAACCGGCGAACGCCGTTCCAGTCCTCGGACGCGCGGTGATAATGAAACGTCTCGGCGAAAAACCGCTGGGGCGTGAGGCGGTGGCCGGTGAAGTCCTGAAACCCCTCGCTCAGGAAACGGTAGGGGCGGTGGCCGTCCACCGTCCGGGGCGTCTTGTCGAAGAGGCCGTCCAGCGCCGCCTGTTTCCGATCCGTCTCGTCCCTGACGACCTTGATGCTCGCCCCGAAACCGCGCAGAGCGCCGCTTGCCGTGAGCTTTTCGAGAGTGGAGGACTCCAGGCGAATCGCCTCATCGAGTTCGCACTCCGAAAAAGCCCGTCCGGCAAACTGGGCGCGAAGTTTCTCTTTTACCGCCTCGGGCAGCGCGGCGGCCGAAAGGCGGCCGGCCAGAAGCTCCCGGCTTTCGCCTCCGCTGCTGCCGGCCCCTCCGGCGAGTTCCCACTCGAGGCCCGCTTCCTCGCAGGCCGCGAAGAGTTGCTGGGGAGTCCAACGGCCTCCCAAACTTGCCGCCACCTCGGGCGCCGAAGCCTTCAACTTTCTAAACAGCGTTTCAAACATCTTGACCTCCATATCTGGATTTAAAGCGCCTGGAGCGGAGAGTTCCGCGCCCGCGCCCGGGCCGGCGGCGGCGAGCCCCAAAAGCGCACCGCCCAGCCTTCCCTGGTGAACGACATCGACCGAATTCACGGCCACGATTTTCAGGAAATGAAGAACAAGCCTTCCGGCCTCGTCGCGGAACTCGGTTTCGGCCAGAACATCGAACGAGAAACCGAAGGGCTCCTCGATGCCGCGCTCGAGCGCGTCGTGCGCCATCCGGTGAAACCACTCGGCGGATTTTGAGACGGTGAAGGTGCTGACGAGGCCCTCCGCGCTCATCCGGACGCGCCTGTGCCACCCGACGAGATCCTTGATGTCCGGCCCGTTCACCGGCGCATGGTTGGCGAAGGCCTGCGCCTCCTCGAACAGCGGGGCCGCCTCGCCCAGGACTTCGCTCGAGAGATACCATCTGCCGTCCCGGGAGTGACCCGGCCGGGCGATTACGACCTCGAAATCCCAACTTTCCCCCTCCGCTCCGGCCGCGCCGGCCGCCCGGCGGAGAAGCCCTCCCCGCAAGCAGAGCTGAATGGACCCAGCCACCGGCTCGGCGCCGCCCATAGGCTCAGGTGCGGGCTCGGCTCCAACCGCCGGCTCATGCACAGCCGCGGGCTCGGTTCGTCCCGCCCGCCACCTCGTCAACAGGTTCCTCACGCGCTGTCCTCCTTTCGCGCCCGGATCGTTTCAAAACTCTCCCGCGCGGGGCGGGCGCCCGCCGCGCGACGAGAGGGAATGTAGATCAAAAGGGGGGAAAACCCGGTTCAGGAAATGCGGGGTATTTCGCGAAAAGCGGAAAAAAACGAGGATCACAGGAAAATCACCGGTCATGGCCCCCTTGTCAGACGCGGGACTCATGGGCGACGATGGCCAGGGAAAAACCGAAATCAATCCGGGAGGCGGAGCGTCATGGGGCCAGTCATCGATTGGCTGGGCGAGATTCCCTGGAACCACCTGATCGATATTTCCGTCATGTGGTTCATCAGCTACCAGGTTTACATGCGCTTTCGCGGGACCCAGGCGATGCGCCTGCTTGTCCGCGTGTTCATCGTCTGGCTCGCCTATCTGACGGCCCAGGTCGCTGGCCTGACGCTCACCTCGTTTCTCCTATGGGCGCTCTGGATCGCGGTGCTCATCTTTTTTCTCATCACCTTCCAGGCGGAGATTCAGCGAATTCTGATGCGAATCAACCCGATGCGCCCGCTGGACGCGATCCTGCGCCAGGCGCGCAGCGTCCGCCTCCCCGACGAGACGCTCTCCGCCGTTTCCGAAACCGCCTTTTCGCTCGCCTCGAAAAACACCGGGGCCATCATCATCTGGGAGCGGCGCGACCCGATCGAGCCGCTGATGAGAAGCGCCGGCGAGGTGATCGACGCCGAGGTGCGTCCGGCGCTGCTGGAAACGCTTTTCGTTGTGGGCGCCCCCTACCACGACGGCGCGCTCTATATTCAGGAGGAGAAAATCTTCCGGGCGGGTTGCGTCCTGCCGCTCTCGGAGAACCCCGAATTCGACGCCCACTACGGTACGCGCCACCGCGCCGCGGCCGGGCTCACCGAGCGCTCCGACGCGCTGGCCCTGGTCGTCTCCGAGGAGCGGGGGGAGGTGTCCACCTCGGAGCACGGCAAGATCACGGACGCCGAGTCTCCCGAGGCGTTGACCGCCTGGCTGACCGAGCGGCTGCGCGGCGCGGAGGACACGCCCCAATCCACCCTCCAGCTCGCGCGGGAAGTTGTCCGCCATAACTGGCGGGTCAAGCTGGCCGCGCTGGCCGGGGTGATTCTCCTTTGGGCGGTCGCCATCAAGCAAAATGAGAGCCCCCGGAACATCTTCGCCACCCTCGGGCCGGGGGTGGAGCAGGGCTTCACGGTGCCCGTCGATTACTACAACCTGCCCGAGGGGCTCCAGCTATCCCCCGAGCGGACAAAGCGGGTGCGCATCCGGATAAAGGGGGAAGCCGACCTGATGAATTTCATCGACGCCGGAAGGCTCCGGATCAGGATCAATCTTCGCGGCGCCGGTGCCGGCCCCGCCGCGCACACCATCTCCACGCGCGACATCGACCTTCCCTCGCGGATTCGCCTCGTGGGCGCCGAGCCTCCGGAGGTCCGCCTGCGCCTGGAAAAAACGGCGAAGACAAGCGCCGCGAAGCCCTGAGAAGACCCGTTCCAAAAACAGATTTAAAGATGTGAAATATTTATTTAAGATTTCGCGGCTGTCGCTTTTTAACGGTCGTTTTTTATTGAAACATCGGCGAGCGGGGCCTATATTTTTTTTATGGAGGGATAAACGAGCCCTGAGTTTTTCGAGTGGCCGGCAAGGCCGGCCGGCACCCGGCACTGGCCGGGGGGTGGAGCGCAGGGGCGGTTGCTCCAAGGGCGATGGTTGCTTCATCTTGGAGGGCTTTTATGGACCGACAGAGAAATCGAGTACTTCAAGTGCAGTGGCATCGCTCCCCAGTCACGCGCGTCGGCTGATCGGGGAGACACCTGAACCGCTGACGCAACAATGCGGACGGCTATCCGCCCGCCACGGCCAAAGGGGAAATTCTCCCCGGCCGCAAAGAGAAAAGAGCAAATCGAGCGGGGTGCGATGCCCCGCTCTTTTTATGCGCGCGGGTTCAAACACTTCCGGTGAATATCGCGGGACCGCCCCAAAAAACCGTTGCCGGAACCGGCCCGGGGACCCATATTTTTCTCGTGGCCGATGAGAAGTGAAACGAGGGATAATAGAAAAGGGGTTAGGAGCGGCCCCGGCCAACGCGCTCCGGTCTATTTACTCCAATCGGAAGGAGCCGATGAGAGAGCCCAAATAGATAAGCTCTCGGGCGAGACCCCGCGCCGCCTCACCGGAGAGCAACGACAGCGAACCGGCGCACGGAAGTAGCGGGTAAAAAATTCCGCCCGTTATTTGGAAGGAGCCGATGCACTCAGGCAAGACTTCGAAGTTCCCCGGAGCAGTTAGCGCCGATCTCCCGGGGGACAAACACCAGATATTCGGCGCACTGGTTCACCCATAAAACGAGCGGCTATCCGCTCGGCGCGGCCCTCCCGAAAAGGTTCCCAAGCGGAGCCAGGCGGCCGAAAGATGAAGAGAGCATAAAGGCGGGGTGTGATGCCCCGCCTTTTTTTGCGCGCCAAAGAAAGCTACCATCCGAAAGAATCCATAAATCACATCAAGCCGGACCGCACCGGACTCCAAAAAGGCGCGCGAATGAAACAAGGTCTCGTACTCACCCCGCCGGGTCCGGCCACCCTTGCCGAATGGGCCCGCCTCGCCGAGGCCCACGGCTTTGGCGCCATCTGGGTGACCGACTCACAATCCCTCTACCGGGAAGTGTTCACATCGCTCGGCGTCTGCCTCGGGCAAACGAGCCGGATCGTCTGCGGCCCCTGCGTGATCAACCCCCTGACGCGCCACCCGGCGGTGGCCGCGAGCGCGATCGCCACCCTCTCGGAGGCGCACGGCGGGCGCGTGGTCCTGGGCGTGGGGAGCGGGGACAGCGCGGTCCTCAACCTGGGGCTCAGGCCCGCGAAGGTGGCCGAGGTGCGCGAGTACATGACCGCCCTCCGCGGGCTCCTCGAGGAAGGGGAAGCCGAGTGGCGGGGGCACCGCTGCATCCTGACCTGGTTCCGGCGCCGCGTTCCGCTCTACCTCGCCGCCGAGGGACCCCGGATGCTCCGCCTCGCCGGGGAGGTCGCCGACGGCGTCATCGTCGGATCGGGGCTCGTCCCCGAGATGGTCCGCGATTCGAGACGGCTGATCGAGGAAGGCGCCCGCGCGGTGGGCCGCGACCCCGGCGAAATCGATCTGTGGTGGATGGCCAAGGTCCATGTTCACCCGGACGGCGAGCGGGCCCGCGAGGAGATTCGCGCCGGGCTCGCCGGAAGCGCCCACCACGTCTTCAACTTCACGCTCGAGGGAAAGCACGTCCCGGCCGGGATGGAGGAACCCATCCTCGAGCTTCGCCGCCGCTATGTGTTCTCAGAGCACGCGATGGCGCAAAAGGAGACGAACGCCGCGCTCGTCGACGAGCTCGGGCTGCGCGATTTCCTGCTCGACCGCTTCGCCATCGCGGGGACGCCCGAGGAGTGCCGGGCGCGGCTCGGCGAGCTCGAGGCGATGGGAATCGAAAACATCCGCCTTACCGCGCACGTTCCCGACCGGCCCGCCTTCATCCGCCTCTGGAGCGAGGAGGTCATGGGCGGCTAGCCGCGCCCTCCAGTCAACCGCACCCACCTCCAGCCGATCTGCGCCGTTACGAGCGCGGGGGGGGCCTCCCTCTGTAAACGTGTCCTTATAATATAAAGAAAACATCCTACCGGACCCCGGCGTTATTCTTTTTCATGAAATCCAATTAATATAAAACCTGCCGCCACTGGCTTAACCAAGCATCGAGGACCGAATGGGAATCCGCCCAAGGGCGGCCGCACTGGCCGCAGCGCTTATCCTGGCCTCGCTCCCGGCCACCGCGGCCGCGGCGCCGGGAAAGGACGGGGCGCGGATGGTCCTCGTTCCCGGGGGCGCGTTTCGCATGGGCACCTCCGGGGCCGACATCAAGCGCCTCCTGCGCACCTGCCCCTCCTGCCGGGGGGGCCGCTTCGGCACCGAGACCCCCCACCGCCTCGTCCAGCTCCACGCCTTTTATATCGACAAGTATCCGGTCACCGTCCGGCTCTTTCGCCGCTTCGCCGAGGAGACCGGGTGGCGCACCCTGGCCGAAAAAGAGGGCTGGGGGTGGGTTCTCTCGGGCGGAAAGTGGGTGGGAGCGCGCGGGGCCACCTGGCGGCGTCCGGCGGGCGCGGGGCCCTTCGCCAGCGCGGATCACCCCGTCGTCCAGGTCGCCTGGGCGGACGCCGATGCGTACTGCCGCTGGGCCGGCAAGCGCCTGCCCACCGAGGCCGAGTGGGAAAAATCCGCCCGCGGGGCCGGCGGCCGCCTCTTTCCCTGGGGCGACTCCTGGGAACCCGCCCGGCTCCTCCACCGGGGCAACAGCAAAGAGACCACCCACCCCGTCCGGCGCTCCTACCTCACCCACGACAGCCCCTACGGCGTCTCCGATCTCTCCGGCCACGTCTGGGAGTGGGTCGCCGACTGGTTCGCGCCCGACATCTACAACCGCGCCCCGGCCCTGAACCCCGCGGGGGCCTTTCACGGCACCCGGCGCGTCAAGCGCGGCGGCGCATGGAACATCGCCACCCCCCTCGTCTTCCGGGGGGCCTACCGCGACTACCACCCGCCCGAGCTCAGGAACAATATCTCGGGGTTCAGGTGCGCCGTCGAGGCGGCTTTATTCTCCCCCTTTTAATAGCTGACTGAATTTCCCCCTACCCCTCGAATCCCAATTGCCCGGCCATGTGGGCGAACAGGGCGCTGGCGGCCTCGTCAGAGGTCCAGCCGCGCTGGGTGGCGAGGTCGAGGGCCTCGGAGACGCGGAGGAGGGACTGGGACATTTTCTCGGTGTCCTTCATGGATATCTCGGGGAGGACGGGGCGCGCCCCGGCGCGGAAGGCCTCCTCGGTGAGGCGGCCGGCGCGGCGGGCCTCTTCCAACTGCTTGTCGGCCAGGGCCTGGAGGATGTGGCGGACGGTCCGCTGGCGACGCGTCATTTTCTTGATGGTGGGCTGGTCCATCGACTCGGCCGAGGCGCGGTTCACGTCGTCGCCCTGGGCGAACCAGTGGGAGGGAATCCCCATCCCCCCGAGGACGAGGCCGCGCATCATCTTGGCGATGCCCTGAGAGCCCGACTCCCCGCTTTTCACGTCGGGCGAGACGGCGCGCCACTCCTCTTTTTCGTTGTGGACGCGGACGCTCGAGGGCCGGGGGGCGACCCCGTTTTCCTCGAGCCACTGGGCGATGCGCTCGGGGCCCGCCCCTTTCAGCGTCACATCGTAGATGAAGCTGCTCTGAACGCGGGCCCGCTCGGCGGCGTCGAAGATGAAGCGCTCGTAGATGTCGATCCAGTCGATGGCGGCGAGCAGGTCGCTCGTCCCCCGCTCGGCGTCGCTCGCCTTGTTGATCTGGAACAGGAACGCCTCGCCGTCCCGGAAGCGCTCGCGCTCCCTTTGGCCGGCCGCGCCGAGATACTCCCTCGGGTCGCCGCCGAGGACGGTCCGCACCCGGCGGGATTTCCCCCGGCCGCCGAGGCCCTGTCTCTCGCCCCGGACGACAACCCCGATCGGCAGGGCGCAGTTGTCCGGGTCGGGGACGACCTCCTCGATCAAGCGCGGGCTCACGTAGCCGAGACGCACCCGCCCCTCGTACTCGGAAACCGCTACGGGCAAGAGGAGCTAGCCGAAGATGCCCAGCTCCGAGACCAGCCGCTCGAAGCGGAGGTCGAGCTGGTTGACCGGATCCCGCCAGAAGGCGCGGACAGCTTCGAGCGCGCTTTTTTCCTCGCTCTGCCAGGCGACGCCCTCGCCGACAACGTGGTCCGTCACCACCTCGATCAGGCGCTGGCCCATCAGGTTGGTGAGCCAGAGCTCGTAGGCGAGGCGCTGCATCCGGGAGTGGGTGTAGGACGGAATTCCCCCGCCGCCGCCCGAAAGACTTCGCCAGAGGCGCTCGTCGGAGTCGATCAGGGCGCCCGACCGCTCGCGCCGCGCGACGGCTTTTTTCCGCCTGGCGCGCCGCGCCGCGCTTTTAGAGCGCGGGGCTTCCGTTTCCGTTTTCGCCTTCTCCGCTTCCGCCTCGTCCGCTCTGCCCTGCTGCTGTTCACTTTCTCTCGTCATCGCCATCCTCCTCGGCGCCCGCCGCCGCGATTACCGCCGGGGCGCGAATGGGGGTCTCCCGCATGGGGAGGGAGGGTCCCGCCCGCCGGAGCGGTCAGGACGCTTTCGGTTTCGGCCAGCGCCTCGGCGAGCCTGGCGTACGCGCAGGCAAAGCCGAAGTGATTCTCCCCGCGGCCGTATACATCGATTTCCTCGCCGCCTGCCCGGAGGCGGCGGGTTTTCCTCAGATTCATCAGGTGCGATTCCACCGTTTCGAGCAGGGCCTCTTCGGCCTCGCTCTGCGGCGTGGGCCAGCGCACCGCCCCCGGCCCCTCGCGGAACTCCTCGACCAGAAGGTTCAGCAACTCCTCGCGGTTGAGCCGGACCTGCCTTCGTTCGACGTTCATGAACGATTCGTCCTTCACACTCATCGCGCCCTCGGTGTGGCGCCAGATAAACGCCCCGCCGGGCAGAAGATCGTGCACCTCGCGGGCGATGGTCGTGTGCGGCCCGCCGTCGATCACCACCGCCCGGACGCCCAGGGCCTCGAAAATCACCCGGCACCGCGCAATCAACCGGTCCACAGGGGGGGCCTCGAAATAAATCCATCGGGCGGGGCCGCCCTCTCCAGCGGGGCCGCCCTCCTCCAGCCCCCGCTCCCGCACCGCGAGGGCGCAATGCTCGCCCGTGTCGATTCCGCAAAACCGGGCCGGGGCGGTCCCGGTCGAGGCGGTTTTGACCGAAGCGGTCTCCGCATCGCTCACAGGTGGACGGCCTCCATCGAATAGGGCGACGGCTCTCGAAGGAGGCGCAGGAGGGCGGCGTCGATGGGCTGGCTCTCTCCGCCGTCGGGCAGCGCAAGCGCCGAGCACCGGAATTTCGCCCGCTCGCTGGGCCGCCGGGCGGCCCGCCACTTGGCGGCGATGCGATCGAGGCGAATCGCCTCCACCGCGAGCTGGGAGATTCGCCAGCTGGCGTGGCCGGGCGCCCCGGGCTCCCCGGAGGGAACCCACCTTCCCGCCGCGCGCGAAAGCGAGGCGCCGCATCGCGGGCAGACGAGCCCCGGGCCGGCAAGCTCCGGGCTGGCCCCGGGGCCGAGCGCGCCGGGCCAGTGCTCCTCGAGGTTCCACTCTTCATGACAGGCGAGGCAGGGCACCCGCCATGTCCGGCGGTCGCCGTCCTCGTACATCGCATGAATCCCACCGCCCGGCTTCCGGCCCATGGCGAGGTTGAAGGTCAGCGCGATCTTCGAGGCGTCGAGGCGGTCGTTCGACCAGGCGAGATTCTCGGGCGGAAGATCGTCCACCTCGTCCCGTATCAACACGTCGAGGGGCAGGGAGATGGCGTTGCCGATTTCGTTCAGGCCCAGGATATAAAGAAAGCGGGAGCCGTCGGGGCCGGGAAATTCCTTGAGCCCTTTCGAGGACGCCCCCTTGTAGCGGCCGTCGCGCATGGCGGCCGAGAACCTCGGGTTCCGGATGGCCGTTCGGATGCGGGTGTCCCCGAAGCGGTTGGCGAAATCCTGGTCGGGCAAAAAATACCCCACGTTCAGGCGGCGAACCCGGACGCAGTAAAGGGCAAGGCCGATGGCCACCGTCGTCATGCCGATCTGCGTCCCTTTGAGGACGCTCACCGTCCGCTCGGGAAGGCCCAGCCGGAGAATTTCGCTCAGATGATCCACCACCTCGCGAAGGGCCTCCCGCCCCGTGAATCCGTACCGGCCGCCCTCCACCCCGATCTCGCTCTCGAGGAACACGCCGAGCGGGGGCGCGGCCCGGGAGCGGACCCTCCGCCCGCCCGATATGACCTCCTGGTGGGGCCGCTCGGCCCGCGGCCCGACTATTCTCCCCCGCCACCCCGGAGCAGGCTTCCCCAACTCCCGCAACTACTCAATTCAACGGACGCCCGCCGCGGGCGCTCCGGGAGGGAAAATATAGGGGCCCGGGAGCGATTTCAGGCTTCAGGAAATGCGAGGAAATTCAAGGATTAAGGAAGTTTTTGTCGGAATTCACTCTATTCTCCGGGGACGTAACCTGCTCGAAATATTTTCGTGCTAATGATGGCTTTTCGCCTGGACTCGCTAAATCCCGCCAGAGACGGGCGGGATCCATTGTTCCTCTTTTCTGGCCGAACCGGTTCGCTCATCCGGGAGCAGGAGAACATCGAGATGAAAAAGGTCATCGCCATCATCAAGCCGTTCAAGCTGGACGAAGTGAAGGAGGCCCTGGGCGCCATCGGAGTCGCGGGCATGACGATTACCGAGGTCAAGGGGTTCGGACGTCAGAAGGGCCACACCGAGCTTTACCGGGGCAGCGAATATGTCGTCGATTTCCTGCCCAAAATCCGGATCGAGATCCTCACCGAAAGCGAGAATGTGGACGCCATCGTCGAGACAATCACCAAGGCGGCGAACACCGGCAAAATCGGCGACGGAAAAATCATCATCTTGCCGGTCGAGGATGTTCTTCGAATCCGGACGGGAGAGCGGGGAAAAGAAGCCATCTAGATCGCCTTACCGAAATTCATCTTTTCCGGCCACCAACACCCTGAGGAGGGGGGAAACGTGGAAAATAAAATTCGCAGGACCGCATGGACCGCCCTGATATTGTTAACGGCCCTCTCTTTCTGGCCTTCGGTCGCCGCGGCGGCCGAGGCGAAGCTGAACGGGGGCAACACGGCCTGGATACTGACCTCGACCGCTCTCGTGCTGTTCATGACGATACCGGGACTGGCCCTTTTCTACGGCGGCCTCGTCCGGTCGAAGAATGTTCTCTCGGTTTTGATGCAGTGCTTTTCGATCACCTGCCTCGTCTCCATCCTTTGGCTCGTCTACGCCTACAGCCTCGCCTTCTCGGGCGGCAACGCCTTCGTCGGGGGTCTCGGGAAGGCCTTCTTCAAGGGCGTGAGCTTCGGCTCGATGACCGGGGACATCCCCGAGACGGTCTTCGCCATGTTCCAGCTCACCTTCGCCATCATCACCCCCGCGCTCATCATCGGCGCCTTCGCCGAGCGCATGAAGTTTTCGGCCGTGTTCCTCTTCACGGGCTTGTGGCTGACCTTCGTATACGCCCCCGTCGCCCACTGGGTCTGGGGCGGCGGCTGGCTCGACGCGATGGGCGCCCTCGACTTCGCGGGCGGCACCGTCGTCCACATCAACTCGGGCGTCAGCGCCCTCGTCTGCGCCGTCCTTCTCGGCAAGCGGCACGGCTTCCCGGATCAGCCGCCCTCGCCGCATAACCTCACCATGACCGTCACCGGCGCCTCGATGCTCTGGGTCGGCTGGTTCGGCTTCAACGCCGGCTCGGCCCTCGCCGCCGACGGCGCCGCCGGCATGGCCATGCTCGTCACCCACATGTCCTCGGCCGCCGCCGCGCTCACCTGGATGTTCATCGAGTGGAGCAAGTTCGGCAAACCCAGCGCCCTGGGGATCGCGACCGGCGCCGTCGCCGGCCTCGTCGGCATCACCCCGGCCTCGGGCTTCGTCGGCCCGATCGGCGGCCTCCTCATCGGGGTAGCGACCGGCTTCGTCTGCTTCAACGCCGTGGGCATCATCAAGCAAAAGCTCCGGATCGACGACTCGCTCGACGTCTTTCCGGTCCACGGGGTCGGCGGGATGGTGGGCGCCCTCCTGACGGGCGTCTTCGTCTCCTCGGGCCTTGGGGGCGCCGGCCTCGCCGAGGGCGTCAGCATGGGCTCGCAGGTGGGAATCCAGATCGTCAGCATCATCGCCACCACGGTCTACGCCGGCGCCGGCTCGTTCGTCATCCTCAAGGTGGTGGACGCCCTCGTCGGCCTCCGGGCCAGCGCCGAGGACGAGCAGGTCGGCCTCGACCCCAGCCAGCACAACGAAACCGGCTACGAGATCTGATCACAAGACCTCAACCGAAAAGCGCCGGCCACCCACGAGGGGGCCGGCGCTTTTTTTGTGCCTGCGGCGACAGATAGGCTCCGACCTGACATAAGTCCTATAAATTCACTTGCTTATTAAATACCGATACATTTTTTCCGAAATTAATATTTATTTACCCATATATCTTTATATATGATATGATTAGCCAAATTAAGTACTTTGCACGACACATCAGGTCAGGCGCACTACTCCTGTTCGGCCCATCAGGGGAGCGTCCAGATGATTCCAGAAAACCATCCGAAAAATTTCCGCACTCACTTTTCGCTTCTATTTTCGAGAGGGGAACTCGCCATGCGAGGACGACTGTTCATCTTAGCGGTTGCAGGGTTGTTCGCCATCGCCCTGCTCGCTCCGGCGGCCCAGGCCGCGCCGTCACCAAAAGCAAACGGGGTCGAGCCCCGTCTGGCAGCGCTCGAGGCGCTCGTCGCTTCGCAGGGGGCGCTCATTACTTCGCTCCAATCAGATCTCGCCGCGGAGACCGCGGCCCGGATCGCTGAGGACACAAACCTTGCGGCCGATATGGCTGGTGAAGCGTCCGCGCGCGCTGCGGCGGATAACACCCTTCAGGCGAACATCGACGCCGAGGCTTCGGCCCGTGCGGCGGCGGACACCACCCTTCAAGGCAACATCGACGCCGAGGCTACGGCCCGCGCGGCGGGTGACAGCGCCACCGCCCAGACGACGGCCGATTCGCTCACCCAGGCCATCAACGATCTGGACACCACCCTTCAGGCCGCGATCAACACCAACGCGGCAAACATTTCTTCAAACGACACTGATATCGCGGCGAACCTGGCCAGCATCGGCACGAACGCTGCGGCCATCACCGCTAACGCCACCAATATCGGTAACAACGCGGCGAACATCGGCATTAACGGCACGGCCATCAGCACGAACGTGTCGGCCATCGCGACGAACAACTCCGACATTACCGCGAACGCGGCGGCCATCGCCACAAACGCCATAAACACCACCACGAACGAGGCGTCCATCACCGCCAACGGCACAGCTATCGGCACGAACGCCAGCGGCATCGGCACGAACGCTTCGGCCATCGCCGCCATCGGCCCGCACATCCCCGACACCACGAGAAGCGACGCCGAGATCCTCGGGGTGGTGAGCGCGGCAGGCTACGTCACCGGCGAGCACACGACCGACACCAACACCCAGCTCGATCAGGCCGGGGTCGAGGCCCTCGGGTTCGTGACGGGGCCGCACAGCGCCGGCGGCGGCAGCGCGCTTGACCCGTATGTCACCGTCATCAACGACAACATTTATCTCGACGGTGCGAACCTCTACATTCGTAGCGGCTCGGGCGCGACGGACGGCGCCGTGAACGGCAAGGGCAACCTGATTGTCGGCTACAACGAGGACAATTACGACGACAAGAGCGGCTCGCACAACCTCGTCGTCGGCCGCTACCACAGCTACACCAGCTACGGGGGATTCGTCGCCGGCTAAGACAACGCCGTCACCGGCGCTTCCGCCAGCGTGAGCGGGGGCCGCACCAACACCGCCAGCGGCTACATCTCCAGCGTGAGCGGGGGGTGGGTCAACGAGGCCAGCGGCAACTACTCCACCGTGAGCGGAGGCATCCAGAACACCGCCAGCGCCATAGTCTCCAGCGTGAGCGGGGGCAGCCGCAACACCGCCGGCGGCATTTACTCCAGCGTAAGCGGCGGTTTCAGAAACACCGCCGGCGGCAGCTACTCCACCGTGAGCGGAGGCATCCAGAACACCGCCGGCGGCGCTGGCTCCAGCGTAAGCGGGGGCCGCACCAACACCGCCTGGGGCTACGTATCCAGCGTGGGCGGCGGCAGGAGCGACGCCGATATTCTCTCGGTCGTCTCGGGCGGCGGTTATGTCACGGGAGCGCACACGACCGACACCAACACCCAGTTGAGCAAGGCCGCGATCGAGGCCCTCGGATTTGTCACGGGGGCGCACACCCCCGCGAGCGCTCTTGCTCCGTACGTTACTGTGGACGCGAGCGACAATATTTTCATCACCGGGGCGAATCTCAATATCCGCAGCGGATCGGGGAACACCGGCGCCGTGAACGGCAAGGGCAACCTGATTGTCGGCTACAACGAGGACAATAACGACGACAAGAGCGGCTCGCATAACCTCGTCGTCGGCCCCTTCCACAGCTATTCCAGCTACGGGGGATTCGTCGCAGGCTCTGACAACGCCGTCACTGGTGCTTCCGCCAGCGTGAGCGGCGGGTATACCAACACCGCCAGCGGCACCTACTCCGGCGTGAGCGGAGGCCGTAACAACACGGCCAGCGGCTTCGACTCCAGCGTGAGCGGAGGCCGTAACAACACGGCCATCGGCTACTACTCAAGCGTGAGCGGGGGCTACTACAACACCGCCAGCGGCCTCTACTCCGGCGTGGGCGGGGGAAAGCAAAACACCGCCAGCGGTCACCACTCCAGCGTGAGCGGAGGCCTCCAGAACACCGCCGGCGGTGACTACTCCAGCGTGGGCGGCGGCGAAGGCAACAAGGCCAGCGGCGAATACTCAAGCGTGAGCGGGGGCTACTACAACACCGCCAGCGGTGACCACTCCAGCGTGAGCGGAGGCCTCCAGAACACCGCCGGCGGCTTCATCTCCAGCGTGGGCGGCGGCGAAGGCAACAAGGCCAGCGGCGAATACTCAAGCGTGAGCGGGGGGCGGCACAACGAGGCCAGCGGCCAATACGCCAGCGCGAACGCGGGATCTAGCAACACGGCCAGCGGTAGGTTGTCCAGCGTCGGCGGGGGCACAGCTAACACCGCCAGCGGCAACTACGCCAGCGTGAGCGGCGGCTACCTCAACACGGCCAGCGGCCTCGACTCCAGCGTGAGCGGCGGGCGGGAAAACACCGCCGGCGGCTACTTCTCAAGCGTGAGCGGGGGCTACAACAACACCGCCAGCGGTCAATTCTCCGCCGCCGGCGGGGGCAGGAGCGACGCCGATATTCTCTCGGTCGTCTCGGGCGGCGGTTATGTCACGGGGGCGCACACCCCCGCGAGCGCTCTTGCTCCGTACCTCACCGTGGACGCCAACGACAACATTTTCATCACCGGGGCGAACCTCAATATCCGCAGCGGATCGGGGAGCACCGACGGCACGATCAACGGCAAGGGCAACCTCATCGTCGGCTACAACGAGGACGGCAGCGACGACAAGAGCGGCTCGCACAATCTCGTCGTCGGCTCCTTACACAGCTATACCAGCTACGGGGGATTCGTCGCCGGCTCCGACAACGAGATCGCTGGCGCTTCCGCCAGCGTGAGCGGGGGA
>JAVEPB010000154.1 GCA_030922375.1 bacterium
AAGGATTTCGGCATCGCCTACCTGGTCATTTCACACGACCTCTCGGTCGTCCAGCACATCTGCGACAGGATCGCCGTGATGTATTTGGGGGAAATCGTCGAAATCGCCGAGGCCGACGAACTCATCATGTCTCCGCGCCACCCCTATACGGAGGCCTTGCTCTCTGCGGTTCCTGTCCCAGATCCGGCCGCCGGCGGGCAAAAAGAGCGGATCATCCTCCGGGGGGATGTTCCCAGCCCGGTGAATCCGCCACCCGGATGCCGATTCCATACCCGGTGTCCTTACAAGGAAGATATTTGCGCCACCGATGAGCCGCCGCTTCAGGTCATCTCGGACGGGCACATGACCGCCTGTCACTTTGCCGGCAAGATATTTGGTTCTTCGCAATCCAGTGGCGCCGTTTCCGCTTGATCGGGTTCCCGGGGCGGCTTCTTTTATTCGCACCTTTCAATCAATAAATACTGTTGCCGCTATCCGCTCTAGCAGGTAAGGTGTTCTTGTCCCTTCGCCCTGGTAGTTCTGCGTTCTCGCGGGGGCTCCGGCCGCAGTCATGAAAACCGTCAAGCGTTTATCTTCCCGGAAGCGGATGCTCCTTTTTGCGCTCCTCTCGGGGTTGGTTGCGTGGTCCGCCTTCTGGGGATTAAAGGGCGTTGTCCGTTCGGCCCGCCTTTCCAGCCTCAAAGAAACCGATCTTCGTCTTATTCAGGCGCTCAGGGAGAGGATTGGTGCGCGGATTCAAAGAAGCCTGGACCAAATCCAGGGCGCGGAGCTTCTGATCGCTTCGACGCCGCCCAGCGCCGCCACTGCTACGAAGGCTCTGGTCTTCGCGTTGAACCATACTGGCAGCGAGAGGGAGGTTCACTCCGCCGCGGTGGTGCTCGATGAGCGGGCCAGAATCCTCGCTTCGCGGCGACAGGGGGGGGTTCCGCCGCCCAGGGCGTCGGAGAGAAGGGTCTGGAGACGCGCCGTAGCCGCCCTCCGTAACCAGAAAAAGAGCGGTAAAGGGAACCGTTACCATATCGAAGCGGGACGCCTCGAGGACATTCCGGCCTTGTTTATCGTTTCCCCGTCTCCATCCACGAAAGGATATTGGGGAGTTGTTTTGGTCGCGGAGAATTTCATCTCTCTCGATAAAGGTGAAGTGGGCCCCGGCGACGGGTTTTTCCTCGTCTCCGAGCCTGACCAGATCGTGTTTTATGCCCGAAAGGGCTCTGAATTCGTTCACGACGCCATTGGCCGGGGATTCGACAAGGGACTGGGGCCGAGTCTTGATATCCTCGCCTGCTGCGATCCGGCGGCTTTTAACACGGTGAGCGATGGGAAGCGGTGGATGTCACTCCTCGATTTTCCCGGAGGGACCCGGACCCTCCGTCTGGTCCGCGTGACCGGCCGCATGGCTGCGTCTGCGGAGCTGACAAAGACCAACCAGGCTCTGGTGGGTGGCGTTCTGGTCTGCTGGCTCGTATTGCTCGGCGCATTTTGGTTGTTGAGAAGGAGAAGGGCCGAAGGGAGCTATGATGATCCCGGCGATAGGTCCACGCACGATGCTGTCGATCCGCTGCCCTCCAACACGCCTTTTGCCGCGCTCACTCGCCTGGGCGAATCGGTGGCGCGCGGGGACCATTTTCGGGAAGTGATTTCCTACGGCACCGAGGAGGCCGCCCGGTATGTCGGTGCGGATCGGTTTTTCTCCGCGGTTTATGACGACGATCTCGACCAGCTGTTCGAAATATCGTGCTCGAATCTGGGAGACGCCTTCAGGGCCGCCGTGGCTATCGGCGCGGGAGAGCTTCCCGAGCACATTGCTGTGAAGGAGAGAGACCTCGTTGAAGTTCTCGCCGTATCGGAGTGGGAGGATGCGCCCGAGGTTTTGAAAAACGAGGGAATCGCCTCGGTTACGGTATTTCCGATGAGGGTCGGGGAAAAGGTGGTGGGTTTGATGGCCCTTTACTTCGATAATCCCCGCGAGCTTCAAGCCGATGAAATCGACATTTGCGGTTATATCGCCCTTCAGGGCGCGGTAGCGGTGTCGCGGGCGCTCTCTCTCCCGGAGCCCTCTCCCGAGAGTTGAATTCGACCATGAGCTGAACTCTTCGCCCGCCGTTCTTAATTTTACCGGTTGATTCCATCCCGCCTTCCCCATGTCGTGGCGGCGGCCGGATTTCAGGTCAGCCCGCCGGGCGTTCCCGCCGGGCATTATGGTAAGATTTCCGCTCGTTTTTCGGGGCGGGGCTCCGGAGGATTCACTCGGATATTTTTTTGCGATCAAACGGCGGGCGGATCCGCCGCCGGAGGACGGCCGCTTGCATAGCTTGAATCTTCCCGTCGCTGCCCTTCTCGCGGCGGCTTTGATTTGGGGCGTTACTTTTCCCCTGGTGAAAACGGCGCTTCTCGATGTCGATGCCATCTCGTTCCTGGGGATGCGCTTCGCCGTAGCGTTGGTTGTGTTGGCGGTGGCGTTCGCTGGGCTTCCCCGCCGGCAGGAGATATTGCGGATGCGCCCTGCCGAGTGGGCGATGGGCGCGGTGGCCGGGGCCGCGCTGTACGGCGGGTTTCTTTTTCAGACGTTGGGCCTGCGCACTACGACCGCCGCCAATTCCGCTTTTATCACCGGTCTTTGCGTCGTCATGGTTCCATTTTTGATGTGGGCGGGCGGAAAGCCTCCCCGGCTCAAGCACACGGTCGGAGCGGCGATTGCCGCCCTGGGCCTGTGGGGGCTTACAGGGGCCGACTTTGCCGGCGTGGGCCGGGGAGATTTGCTCACGCTGGTTTGCGCTCTGATGTTCGCGCTGCACATTATTTGTCTGGGAACATTCGGCAAGAGGGTGGAAACGCTCCGGTTTTTTTGTGTCCAGCTGTTGAGCGCTTCGGCGCTGGCGGCGGCGGGGGCGTTTTTATGGGGCGGTCCGGTGCGCTGGAGCGCTGGTGTCGCAATCGCGCTTCTCGTGACCGGGGTGTTTGCGACGACCGGCGCCTTTTTCCTTCAGACCTGGGCCCAGCGCCGTCTGGAGCCCTCACGCGCGTCCATCTGGATTCTGACCGAGCCGCTATTCGCCCTCGGGTTCGGAGCCATTCTGTTGGGAGAGTTTCCCGGCCCGGCCGGATTGGCCGGCGCGGCCCTTATTTTAACGGGGGTATGGGTGGTCGAAACCGGCGGCCGGTTGGCTCCGGGGATGATCCGGCCCGCCACGCCCCCGGGCGGGGAGCCGCCCTCGTCGAAATTGTATCGATCCGCCCCAACTGGAGATTCCTCCAGCACCATGGAGTCGGGACATGTTGAAGCCTGAGGATTTCAAGGAGCTCTACCGGGACTTTCATAGCGCGCCAACGGCGTTTGACTGCGGAAAAAAATGCGCCCCCTTCAACGACGGCGAACCATTTTGCTGCGACACGGGATGGGTCGTGCCCATCGCTTTTCCCGTGGAGTGGGAGTATCTGCAAAAACAGTCCTGCCTCTGGCACGAGTTCAGGCCGCGAAACAGCGACGAGTTCGATCTCGTCGAGGAGATCGACGCCGACGAAAGCGTTTTTATCGAATGCCGCGGGCCCAGTTATTGCGAGCGCGAAAACCGATCGGTTTCCTGCCGGACGTTTCCCTTCGAGCCCTATCTCGACACGAAGGGAAATTTTCTGGGCATTGTCTACAACCGCGTCATCGAGGATAAATGCTACCTCGTGGACCGCCACAGCGTCGTCACCAAGGAATTCGTCAAGATGTTCATGCGCTTTTTCGAAAAATTTTTCGTATTGCTCCCGAGCGAGCGAGAGCTCTACATGGAGCAGAGCCGGGTCTACCGGAATCAGATGAGCCGCAGAAAAAAACCGGTGGTCGTCCTTACCCTGAAGGGACCCTTCGAGGCCGCCTACCGGGGCGGAAAGCTTCTCGCTCAATGGACGAAGCCCGATCCATCCGAGAACAGCTACTGCCCGGATGTCTAGGCGGGCTGTAGAAAGCGGGAGGAGGATTTCACCATGACCGAATTGATCACCTTAAAGGAAATCGAGGAGGCGCGGGAGGCTCTGCCTCCCGATATACGCTGGACGCCGCTGGTTCCCTTTTCCCGAAATTCCGCCGAAGTGGGAAACGAGCGCCTATACCTCAAGCTCGAGAATCTCCAGGTCACCGGCGCCTACAAGCCCCGCGCCGCGTTTCATATTCTCGGCTCCCTGACGCCGGAGGAGCGCGAAAGCGGCGTCGTGATGAGTTCCTCGGGTAACTTCGCCCAGGCGTTCGCCTACGCCGGGAAGCGGCTCGGAATTCCGGTCGTCGTGGTGATGATGGAGAACATGAGCCCCTATAAGATCGAGGCCATTCGGGGCTACGGAACCGAGATTGTGTTTTGCGAAAACAACTACAACGCCCGAAAGCCGATGATGGAAAAGGTGGCGCGTGAGCGGGGGATGCATGTCATCAATACGGCCGAGGACCACCGGGTGGCCGTCGGCCATGCCGGAATCGGTTTGGAGATTCTCGACGATATGCCGGATGTCGAGACCGTCATCGTGCCCTGCAGTTCGGGCGGCTTGATCGCGGGGGTGGCCAGCGCCATCAAGCTTCGCAGCCCCGGCGTCCGCATCGTGGGGGTGAACCCCGAGGGTGGGGCGGCGATTCACCGTTCGCTCGAGGCGGGAGAGCCTGTGACGCTCGATCGGTGGGAGAGTATGGCGGACGGTCTTTCGGCCACCCGTCCGGGAGATTTTCCCTTCGCCCACATCCGCGAGCGTGTGGACGAGGTGGTTCTCGTGAGCGAGGAAGAGATCGCCGAGGCTTTCCGGGTGCTTTTCTCGAGGGGAAAGATTCTGGCCGAACCCTCGGGGGCGGTCTCGGTGGCGGCGTGGATGACCGGCCGGGCGGGGGAGGGCGCGAAAACGATCGCCGTGATCAGCGGCGGCAACGTCACGGCCGAGATCGTGTCCACCCTCCTGGCAGGCGGGCTGCCCGAGCCGATTCGCCAATAGCCGAACCCGGCGCCCCCCGGCTATCACCCCGCCAGCGCCGGAGAGGCCTCCTCGGCCATGTCGGCGATTTTTTTTCCGATCATGAGCGATGCCGTCGCGCCCGGCGAGGGTGCGTTGCACACATGGATCGCCCCCTCGGTGTGGACGATGGCGAAGTCGTCCATCAACTTTCCCTCCATATCGACGGCCTGGGCGCGGACTCCCGCCCCACCGGGGACGAGGTCATCCTCCCCGATATCGGGCATGAGTTTCCTGAGCGCCCGCGTGAAAGCGGTTTTGCTGGCCGAGCGGACCATCTCGCCCGCACCGACTCTCCAGTACTTTTTCGCCATCCGCCAGAAACCGGGATAGGAGAAGGTGTCGAACATATCACCGGGGTCCATTTGCGTCTTGGCGTAGCCCTCGCGCTTGAAGGCGAGGACGGCGTTCGGCCCCGCCTCGACGGTTCCTTCGATCCTTCTCGTAAAGTGCACGCCGAGGAAAGGGAAGGCCGGATCGGGCACCGGGTAGATGAGCCCCTGGACGAGGGAGCGTTTCTCGGCCTTCAGCTCGTAGTATTCCCCCCGGAAGGGAATGATGCGCAGCGGGATGCGTCCGCCGGCGAGTCTCGCGACCCGGTCGGCATGGAGGCCCGCGCAGTTCACCAGAAATTTTCCCGAAAAATCCCCCGCGCTCGTCTCGACGGTAATTCCCCCGCTTCCCTTTACGATTCCGGTCACCTCGGCGTCCAGACGAATCTCCTGTCCCGCCTCCTCGAATATCCGCGCGTAGGTCCGCACAACCGCCGGGTAATCGATAATACCGGTCGAAGGGATCCACAGCGCTTTAACGCCGTTCGTATGAGGCTCGATGTCCTTGATCTGGGCAGGACCGAGGACTTTGATGCCCGCGATCCCGTTGGCCGAGCCCCTGCGGTGAAGCTCTTCCAGCCGGGGAATCTCCTCCGGGCCGGTGGCGACAACGATTTTCCCGCAAATTTCGTAGTCGATACCGTTCTCTTCGGCGAAGGCCACCATCGACCGAGCGCCCTCGCCGCAGGTTTGGGCCTTGAGGGAGCCGGGCCGATAGTAGAGGCCCGCGTGGATGACTCCGCTGTTATGGCCGGATTGGTGCAGGCCGGGCTGGCCCTCTTTGTCGAGAATGAGGATTCGCCTGCCGGGGTGGCGGCGGGATATCTCCATCGCGGAGGCGAGACCGATGATTCCGGCGCCGACCACAATGACATCCCAGGATGGCGGCGACACGGTTGAAAACCCTCAGGCGGTGAAATTCAGGATTGGCCCACTAAAAGACAGTATGGCCCACCTGCTCCGCCGCCGTAAAGGTGGCCGATTTCGGGCGTTGACGAAAAAAGTTCATCTCAGTATGATTATGGGTAAACAAGGAAAGATATTGGTTTTCTGTTGCCAAGGAGAGGAAGCCCCGGTTTCGGGGCAGCTTACTGGCGATGCCAAAATTCGCTGGCGCCGTCGCACTCTGGCGGCATAGTGCTTTTTTGGATCGCGCTTTGTTGGAAGAGTTAGGGGATTCGATACACGAAACTTCCATGTTGTTCAGCGAGGGGGATGAAACGATGAGAAAAGGATTGAAGTGGATGGTCGCCATGATGGTTGTTGTCGGTTTGGCCGGGGCTTCAGGCCCCGCTTCCGCCGCCAAGTTTCTGGTCGTCGGCGGAGGTTCCACTACAGGAGTCTATTATCAGGTCGCCCTGAATGTGTGCAAAATAGTCAATAAAACACTCAAGAGCAAAGGCTATAACTGCATCGGCCGGCCGGCCCTGGGTTCAGTTTTCAATATCAACGCGATTAAACGAGGCCTCCTGAATTTCGGCGTGGCGCAATCCGACCGCAACTGGCAGGCCTATAACGGCAAGGCCGACTGGAAGAAGAAGGGCCCCGTTAAGGAGCTCAGGAGCGTTTTCAGCGCCCATCCCGAGACCGTGTTGCTAGCCACCCGCGCGGACACAGGAATCAAGAAAGTCGCCGATCTGCGCGGCAAGCGTGTGAACATCGGCAACCCCGGTTCGGGTCAACGAGGCAATGCGACGGATGTTCTCAAGATTTACGGCATCGACCGCAAAAAAGACATCAAGGCCGAAGGGCTTCAGCAGGGCGAGGCCAGCCGCTCGCTGGTGGACAAGAAGATCGACGCCTTTTTCTACACCGTTGGCAACCCCTGGGGCGGCGGTCTCGAAATCGCCAACAGCACCGACCTTCGCATAGTTCCCGTCAACTCTGCGGGGATCAAGAAGCTGGTGGCGGCGAACCCCTTCTACGTCATGACCGTTATCAAGGGTGGAATTTACAAGGGCGTGAGCAAGGACGTTCCGACCTACGCCGTTAAAGCGACCTTCGTCTCGAGCTCTAAGCAGGATCCGAATGTGGTTTACGACGTGGTAAAGGCCGTCTTTGGGAACCTCGATAAATTCAAGGCTTCGCACGCCGCTTTTAAATTCCTGACTCCGAAGGCGATGTTGGGCGGCCTGTCGGCGCCTTTCCATAAAGGGGCGATGCGCTACTACAAGGAAGTTGGCCTGAAGTAAGAAATTGATCTCTTTCGGTTCCAATTCGCGAGGCGCGCCCAGCTTTTTCGCAAAAATACCACTCAGCGGTTGAGGTGAAATATGGCGAACGCCGGGGTTCCCGAGACACCTCAAAGCGTCTCTGGCCTGGATGACGAGGCGGGACGCCAGGCGGCCGAGGAAATCGCCGCCGAGGCGGAATCGGGAGGGCGGAGTCCGCTCAACGCGACCACCTGGCTGATCTCCGGTCTCGCGCTTTTCTGGTCCTTCTTTCAACTCTACATCGCCTACTGGCCCATCAACTCCGTCATCGCCCGGAGCATCCACCTGACCTTCGCCATTACGCTGGTCTATCTGTCCTTTCCGGGGAGAAAAGAGGACGCCAAGCCAAATTGGATGAGCCTCGCGGCGATTCAGATTTTTCCCGGCTTTATGCGTCCGCAGCGCTCTACCCGGGTCGTCATCCCCTGGTACGACTATGTATTCACCGTGGCGGCGGGGCTGAGCGCAATCTACATGGCCTGGGACTATGAGGGCATCATCGAGCGCTCGGGCCTTCCCATTTTCCGGGATGTCGTGATTGGAACGGTCCTGGTCTGCCTCCTCCTCGAGGCGGCTCGGCGCGCACTGGGGCCCGCTCTCCCGGTACTGGCGATGTTATTTTTGCTTTACTCCTTTGTCGGCCCCTGGATGCCGCCGTTCCTGGCGCATCCGGGCGTTCCCCTCGAATTTGTCGTGGACCACATGTACCTGAGCGACAGCGGCATCTGGGGCGTCCCGATCGGGGTGTCAACGAGTTTCGTCTTTTTATTCGTCCTGTTCGGCTCCCTCCTCGATAAGGCGGGGGCCGCGAACTATTTCGTCCAGGTGGCCTTCGCCGCCCTCGGGCAGTTTCGCGGAGGGCCGGCGAAGGCGGCGGTCGTGGCCTCGGGGATGACTGGGCTGGTTTCGGGCTCCTCCATCGCAAATGTGGCGACGACGGGCACCTTCACCATTCCGCTGATGAAAAGGGTGGGGCTTCCGGACTACAAGGCGGGTGCCGTTGAGGTTGCGGCATCGACGAACGGCCAGATCATGCCGCCCGTCATGGGGGCGGCGGCGTTCATCATGGCGGAGTTCCTGGGGCTGGCTTATCTGGACGTGGTTCGCGCCGCGGTGCTTCCCGCGTTTCTCTCCTACATCGCGCTTTTCTATGTCGTTCATCTCGAGGCGATGAAGCTCGACCTCCAGCCGTTGGACCGCTCGGAGCTGCCCCGATTCTGGGAAACCTTCCTCGGAGGGATTCACTATCTCGTTCCGATCGCCATGCTGATATATACGCTGGTGATCCTGCGGTTCTCGGCCATCACCTCGGCCTTCAACGCCATTTTGCTGACGATGGCGATCATCGTCATCCAGCGGCTGCTCGAGAGCTCGGTCGAGGTCATCCGCGAGATGCTCCGGGAGAAGGGCGAAAGCCGGGTTGTCTCGCTTTTCGGGGCGGCGTATTTCAAGGAGTTCGAGGATCGCCTATGGCACGCCGCTCTGCACGGGTTTGGCCAGAGTTTCGGAGATCTATGGCAGGGCCTCACTACCGGCGCACGGAACATGATGGGCATCGGCGTCGCCACGGCGGCGGCCGGCATTATTGTCGGGACGGTGACCTTGACGGGCTTGAGCAGCCGGTTCATCGAGGCGATCGAGATCATCTCGCTGGGCAACGTCATCCTGATGTTGCTCCTGGCGGCGGTGACGAGCCTCATCCTGGGCATGGGGCTTCCAACGACGGCGAACTATATCGTCATGGCCACGCTCACCGCCCCGGTCATCGTTACGCTGGGGGCGAAGTCGGGGCTTGTTGTGCCGCTGTTGGGCGCGCATCTATTCGTTTTCTACTTCGGTATTTTGGCGGACGATACGCCACCGGTGGGCCTCGCCGCCTTTGCGGCCGCGGCCATCGCCAAATCGGACCCCATCAAGACCGGTATCCAGGGGTTCATCTACGACCTGCGCACGGCGGTACTCCCGTTCGTCTTCATATTCAACCTCGAGCTATTGATGATCTCGGGCGTGGGGCCCAAGGGAGAGATTATCTGGATAAACGATGTATTGAAGATTATATGGATATGCATCGCCTCGCTAATGGCGATGTTCTCCTTCGCTTCGGCGCTGCAGGGATTTTTCGTCGACGATTGCAGTTGGGGCGAGCGGTTCATCCTTCTCGCCATTTGTATTTTGGCCTTCCGGCCCTCGCTGGTGACAGACTACGCCGACGGTTCGCGGGTGGTCGTTCAGATTCTCGCCATGGCGGTTTTCGCGGGTCTCTACTTTATCCAGAAAAAAAGGCGCTCCACCGGGGCCCCCGCACCCGCCTGATCGAGCGGTTTGGAAATGCGCGCCGGCTACGCGGGTGTAAGGTGGTTTTTG
>JAVEPB010000155.1 GCA_030922375.1 bacterium
GCCGAAGCACGAAAGGCTCTTCGGGCCGGGCTTCACGTGATGCTTTTCAGCGACAATGTTTCGGTTGAGGATGAGCGTTCCCTCAAGGAGGAGGCGAGAGAGCGGGATCTTTTCATGATGGGACCCGACTGCGGGACGGCGATCATCGGAGGGGTCCCCCTTGCGTTCGCCAACGAGGTTCCCCGGGGAGAGGTGGGTATCGTCTCCGCCTCGGGTACCGGCCTCCAGGAGGTGGCGAGTCTCATCGCCCGGGGCGGCGGGGGCGTATCGCACGGAATCGGAGTGGGCGGCCGCGATTTGAGCGAGGCCGTCGGGGGGACGATGACCCTGATGGCGATTGAGTCGCTCGACGCGGACCCCGGCACCCGGCGGATTATCCTGATTTCGAAACCACCCTCGGAGACAATCGCCCGCCGGATATTCGAGCGCGCTGAAAAATCAACGAAAGAATTCACGGTTTGTTTTTTGGGGCTCGAAGCCCGAGGACTTCCACGGAACGCTCATTCGGCGGCTACGCTGATGGTGGCGGCGGAGGATGCCCTGGGCAAGGCGATCGGACCCAGGCCGCCGATGATGGACGCTGCGCGGGCCGCCGGAGAGGCCTTGGATGCGAACGCCAAGGCTATTTGCGGTCTCTATTCGGGCGGCACTCTTTGCGCCGAGGCGCAGGTAGTTCTGATGGCGGCGGGGGAGGAGGTTTGCTCGAATGCTCCCGTCCCCAGAGCGGAGCGGCTCGAGGGTGAAAGCGGCGGAGGGCACACCATCATCGATCTCGGAGCGGATGAATACACCGTTGGGCGGCCTCATCCGATGATTGACCCCACCCTGCGCAACGAATTTTTGGTTCGATGGGTGTCCGATCCGGGAGTCGCCGTTGTGCTGCTCGATGTCGTGATAGGGCACGGGGCCCACGATGACCCCGCCGGTGAAATCATCCGGACGCTTGCCGGAATTTCGGATCGAAGGGCCTGTGTTGTGGCCTCGGTGTGCGGAACGGAGGATGACCCTCAAATTTACTCCTCCCAGGTCGATAAGCTGGAGGCGGCGGGGGTCGTGGTCGCTTCATCAAACGCTTTAGCGGCGGAGATGGCGCTACGAATTTCACGCCGCGATTTTTAAATCGGCCTGGCGGAATAAAGAGCCCTTTCCCAGCCGGCCCAATTAATTTTGTCCCATGGATTTTTTAGATAATATTGTCCCCTGAATTGTTAGAATTTCGTTTAAGCATCAAATTCTGATGATACTGGCAATATGCACTATGGACTTCGAATATTTGAAGTCGATATAATGCCTTCGGCGGATAAGGGATTTGCCGATACGAAGGACGGGAATTCGATGCCGCCTCTTTTTTCTATTTTAGAACGACCGGGCGGGGAGCCGGGATAAAAACCACTCTCAGCCTCGGGCCGCATCCTTTGGGAAGCTGTTGGCAGGCTCTGGTGAAATAGCTTCTTGTCTGTAGGTTTCGTAATCGAATTAGTTGTTGAATGGCAGTATCCCCCCAAGAGGAAACCTTTTCCGGTCAACTTTTTCGGCGCCTTGGTGGCTTCCGATTTCAAGCCGCCTTTCGACTTCAACAGGAGTTGTTGTTCGATCGAATAGTTGTCTGAATATTCGTTCGGATTATTCGTTGCCGAGTGGCCACGGCATCAATCTCCCGAAATGTGGATCGGGCTAAAATGAAAGTACTGCTTGTCGAAGACAACCCCACTGACGCTTTTTTGATTCAAAAGTTATTGAAGAGTTCCAGGGAGATCCCTTTCGAGGTCGATGTTTCGGAGACCCTTTCTGCCGCTTTAGAGTATTTGTCGGGCGAGTCGGCGGAGGTGATTCTTCTCGATCTGGGATTGCCGGACAGTAAAGGGCTCTCCACTCTGGAGGCGATCCTGGCAGCCGGCTCGGCAACCCCCATTGTCGTTTTGTCGGGAATGGACGACGAGAAAGCGGCCTATCAAGCGGTTCAGCAGGGCGCGCAGGATTTTCTTGAAAAAGGTTCGATAGACCGGAAAGGACTTGTCCGGTCCCTCCTTTACGCAGCGGAACGCCAACGATTGAGGACAGAACTCGAGGAGGCCCGTCTGCGGGAGCACGAGCTCGCCTATCACGATTCACTCACCGGCCTGCCCAACAGGAGGCTTTTTTACGATCGCCTCGGGCAGGCGATTGAACATGCCAAGCGGGACAAGACGATGGTGGGTTTGATGTTCCTCGATTTGGATGGCTTTAAGAATATCAATGATTCTCTCGGGCACGGAGCCGGGGACTCGCTGTTGAAAGCAGTCGCGGAACGCCTTGAAAGTGCCCTGAGGAGTAGCGATACGGTGGGGCGCATCGGTGGTGACGAATTTACTGTTATTGTCGAGAATATTCAGTGGGCCCAGGACGCTTTCCATGTCGCCGATACCATCATGCGCTCGTTCGAAAAACCGTTTGAAGTCGAGGATCATGAATTTTTTGTCACGACCGGCCTCGGCGTCAGTTTCTACCCCGAGGACGGCGAGGACATCGAGTCCTTGGTCAAGCGGGCCGACGTGGCAATGTACCGGGCTAAAGCCGAGGGAAAGAACAAATACTGTTTTTACAACCCATCGATGGATGCTCAATCCCTGGGGCGGCTGAAGCTGCAAAGCAACTTGCGCAAAGCAGTGGAAAGGGACGAGTTTGTTCTCCATTTCCAGCCCCAGGTGAATCTCGTGGACGGAAACGTATTCGGTGTCGAGGCGTTGGTCCGGTGGGAGGACGGGGAGCGGGGTTTGATTCCGCCCGGAGATTTTATCCCCCTGGCAGAGGAGTCGGGCCTCATCATTCCCCTCGGAGATTGGGTGATGCGGGAGGCTTGTAGGCAAGTGAAAGAATGGGAGGAAGAGGGACTGGAGATAAACCTGACTGTCAACCTCTCCGCCCATCAGCTCCGCTTCGAGCATTTAATCGAAAGCGTTGCCGAAGCCATTATGGATAGCGGCTTGCGCCCCGAGAGGGTGGGGCTGGAGATTACTGAAAGCGTCGCCATGAACGATGTCGATCTCTCGATAAAGATGATGAAACATATAAAGGATATGGGAGTGAATATCTTAATCGACGATTTCGGGACCGGGTATTCCTCGCTGAGTTATCTGACACGTTTTCCGATCGACAAGCTGAAGATTGATCGTTCGTTCATGCGGAAAATACCTCAAAGCCGAAATGATGTGGCCCTGGCCTCCGCCATTATCGCTCTGGCGCATGACATGAATTTTGAGGTTGTCGCCGAAGGTGTCGAAACCGAAGAGCAACTTCGCTTTCTCAATGAGCGCGGTTGCCACGCCATGCAGGGGTATTATGTTTCAAAACCGCTTCCCGCGAAGAGTTTCATGGAATGGCTCGTGGTGAATAACCCCAACTGATTCAACCCGTCTCGGTGTCCTGGGTCTATGCCATCACAGCCGGAATCTGGTCCCCTCTCAAGTGTTCGGATATTCAAACCATAAAATTTACGACGACACTTATCGCGAAGGGGCTGCTCAAAGGCTTAACGCCGCCCTGCTCACTGTAATTTCGGTCTCCCCGAGCAACTCGGAGGTGGTGGGCTTACCGCTCAGAACGTCTATCAACTCTTTATTGAGACGCTCCTCGGCCTCCTTGTAGCTGAGTCCCTTCTCGATCACATCACAAAGGTTGACGTCGATATTCTCGGGCATGAGATCCGCCGTCCTCGGGTTTCCCGTCACCTTGATCGTCGGCGAGATCGGATGGCCAATCGGATTTCCGATTCCGGTGGAGAATATTATCGCCTGGGCTCCGCTCGCGGAGAGTGAAGTGATGTTCTCGACCCCGCCGCAGGGCGCATCGGCAAAGACCGTGCCCGCCTTGGTGGGCCGCTCGCCCACCCCGACGACTTCGACGATGGGGCCGTTTCCGGCCTTCTTGATGGCGCCCAGGCTTTTTTCCTCGATGGAGGAAAGGCCGCCCGCGATATTGTCGGCCGTGGGGTTGCTTCCGATGAGATCGACGCCAAGTTCCTCGGCGTATTTGAGGGCGCGGCGAACGCCCGCGAGGATCCTCCGTTTCGTTTTAGTGTCCGCCGCTTTCCGGGCGAGAAGATGCTCGGCCCCGACGATTTCGAGGGTTTCGGAAAAAATCACGGTGCCGCCCGAGTTCACTACCCGGTCCGCGACCAAGCCGGTGACCGGATTCGAGACCAGACCGCAAGTGGTGTCCGAGCCGCCGCACTCCGCGCCGAGAATGAGTTCGTCCAGGCCGCAGCGCTCCCGGCGGGCCGCGGAGAGATGCGCGGCCATTTTTCCGGCGAGTTCGAGAGCGCGCGAGGTGGATTTCAGGGTGCCGCCCACCTCGTGAATCGTGACGACTTCGATGGGCATCCAGGGCGAGGCCTTGGAAGCGGCCTCGGCGATGGCTCCGGCGGTGATGGGCTCGAGGCCGACGACAATGGCCGCGCCCACGTTCGGATGGCCGGCCAAGTGGCCCATGACGCGGAAATGCTGCGCCTCGTCCTCGCCCATGAGCGCCCGGCCGAACGATGTGTTTACCGCGATCAAGTCGCTCCTGAGCGAGCAGATTCGCCTGACGAGGGGATTGGTGTTGTCCATCGCGCTGACGACGGCGAGATGGTTCCGCGCGCCGGGGCCGCCCGAGGGGCGGCGATAGCCGAGAAAGCTGTCCCCGGATTTTGATTTTAAGCGGGAGCGCTTTTTTCGGGGCGGAGCGGATTTGGCCACGGGCTATCTTCTCGAGCTTTTGAGGTTATGCACATGGACGTGTGCGCCGGCCTTGATAGCGCGGGTGGCGATGCCGATAGTCTCGCCGTACTTGAGGATTTTCCTGCTCGATGGAATCAGGGCAAGAGCGATCTTATGGCCGAAGGGAATGGTCTCGGCGGCCTCGATGCAAAGAGAGCCTCCGCCGCCCTCTATATCGACCTCATCGCCCGGCTCGACATCCATCAGGACGGTGGCGACGTTGTCTTTTTTGTCCATGCGAATGGCGCGGGCCATGCCTGAACTCCTTTTGTCGGGGATGATTCGGCGTTCATACTACCTTGGGCCGGGCGCACTCTCAACGCCGAAAGTCCGGCCCTCCGGCCTCCCCAGCCTCGCACGCCTGTGGTATTTTAGCGGGATATGAACTCTATCAATGGCTCCGAAAGCGCAAACGGCTGGCCGGCGGACATTTACCGTGTCTTCCGGTCGGCGGGTATCCGGCAGGTCGGATATGTTCCCGATTCCGGCCACGCCGAATTGATCCGCCTGTGCACCTCCGACCCGGATATCGCCGCCGTCCCGCTGACGAGCGAGGAGGAGGGAGTCGGCCTGGTGGCCGGCGCCTGGCTCGGGGGGCAGCGGGGAGCGATCCTCATGCAGAGCAGCGGGGTGGGCAACTGCATGAATATGTTCACACTGGCCTCCAACTGCGGCTTTCCTGTGCTGTTGCTCGTCACCATGCGCGGGGAGTGGGAGGAGTTCAATCCCTGGCAGATTCCCATGGGACGCTCGGCGGGCCCGATGATCGAATTGGCCGGTGGCACCGTCTACCGGGCGGAGGACGCCGCCTCGGCCGGCCCGGTGGTCGAGGCCGCCGCCGGCCTCGCCTTCAACACCTCGGGCCTCGTCGCGGTGGCGCTGGCGCAAAAGTTAATCGGCGCGAAGTCTTTTGGAAGGGCGACTGGTGAAAAATAACGGCGGCCGAATCGAAAGATGTCTTGCCGTCCGGGAGCTTCTCGCCGGCCGGGGGGGCGAGCTCGCCGTCATCGGGCTGGGTTCGCCGGTGTGGGACTGTACGGCGGTGGAGGATAATGCCCTGAATTTCCCTCTCTGGGGGGCTATGGGGAGCGCCGCGATGATCGGCCTCGGGCTGGCGCTGGCCCAGCCGGAGCGGCGCGTTCTCGTCATCACCGGGGACGGCGAATTATTGATGGGTCTGGGCGCCCTGCCCACCATTGCCGCCCAAAAACCGGAAAATCTGGCGATAGCCGTTCTCGATAATGAGATATACGGCGAGACGGGAGGGCAGCCCACCCACACCTCGTTCGGTGTCTCGCTGTCGGAGATGGCCAAGGGCGCGGGTTTCTCGGACGCCTTCACCGCCGCCGACGACGAGAGCCTGTCCCGGGCGGTCCATATGGTGCGCTTCGGGCGAGGGCCCGTTTTGGTCGACATCAAGGTGACCCAGGACGCATCGCCGCTCGTGATGCCGCCCCGCGAAGGGACGGCGCTCAAGAACCGGTTCAGGGAGGCGCTGCTCGGCCAGGATGCCTTGAAGGAATAATTCGCCGGATGGCCGCCTGAAAAAGCCGCGGTCCGTCCGAGACGGATGCGGCGGAGCGACCATGATCAACCCGAAAATGCAGTACGAAAAAAAGAAAATCGAGGTCTTGGGCAAGAAAATGGCCTACGTGGATACGGGTGAGGGGGATCCGCTCGTATTTTTCCACGGGAACATCACATCCTCATTCATGTACCGCAATATCATGCCCCACCTGGAATCTTTTGCGCGGTGCATCGCCGTGGACAACATCGGACAAGGGGACTCGGATAAACTGGAAGGCTCGATGTACCGACTCAAGGACCACCAACAATATATCGACGGTTTCATGGAGGCGATGGTTTTAGAGGAAAACGTCACCATCATGGTGCACGACTGGGGAGCGCAGCTCGGCTTCACCTGGGCGAACGGGAACCGGGGGGCGATAAAAGGGATCGCCCAAATGCAGGGTGTCATCGGAAATTTTGTGTGGAGCCACTGGCCCGAGAAGGTCCAGATTCTCTTCAAGCGCTTCCGCTCGCCCGAGGGGGAGGAGCTGGTGCTGGGGGAAAACTATTTCGTGGAAAATATTCTTCCGGCGATGACCCTCCGGGACCTCACCGAGGAGGAGATGAACGAGTACCGGAGGCCCTATAAAAACCCGGGCGAGGACCGAAGGCCGACGTTGACCTGGCCAAGGGAGATTCCCATCGAAGGCTATCCCTCCGATGTGCTCAAGGTCATCGAGGAGAACAATGCCTGGCTGAGCGGGAGCCCGCTGCCCAAGCTTTTCATCAACTCGGAGCCGGGCGCCGTTCTCGTCGGCGAACACCGCGAAATGGTGCGAAGCTGGCCGAACCTCACCGAAACGACCGTCCGCGGGCTCCACTACATCCACGAGGACTCACCCGGCGATATCGGCCGCGCCCTGGCGGATTGGTACAAGTCGCTCGGCTGACTCCCGGCCTAGACCGCGGTCGCCCCGCCGTCGCTGGTGACGATTGCGCCGTTCATAAAGTCGTTTTCATCGGACACCAAGAAAATAGCGACGCCAGCCATCTCCTCGGAGGAGGAGAATCGCTTCACAGATATGTTCACCAGCTTTGAATCCGCATAGCCGGGCCGGCTGTCGTGAATCTTCTTGACCCGATCGGTCTCGGTTGTGCCGGGAGCGAGGCAGTTCACCCGGATGCCGTGCGGCCCAAGCTCGGTGGCGAGGGCGCGCGTCATGTTGTGGTTCGCGGCCTTGGTGGTGCAGTAGAGGGCGTTGTTCTCGATCCCGATCATGGCGTGGATCGAGCCGATGATGAGGATTCGCCCGCTTTTTTGCGCCTTCATGATCTTGGCGGCCTCGATAGATGCGCGGAAGGGGGATTTCGCATTGACCTCGAAAAGAAAATCCACCTCATCGGCCGAGAAGTCAGTCATGGGTTTGTGGTTCCGGGCGCCGGCGCAGCTGACGAAAATATCGAGCCCGCCGAGAAAATCCGCCCCTTCCTTGATGACGGCCGCCGCGTTGTTCGAGTCCGAGAGGTCGTAGCATTTACCCCCGGCATTGACGCCCTCGGCGGTGCAGGCGTCCAGGGTGGCCTTGAGGCCTTCGGCGTTACTCCCCCCGGCCGCCCAGACCGAGGCGCCCTCGGCGGCGAACCGCTTGGCGATGGCGGCCCCGATGCCCGAAGAGGCCCCGGTGACGATGGCGCGTTTTCCTTCGATTCTCTTGCTCGGCATGATTTTTCCTCGTACGGTAAAAGAAATATTTTCCGGGTTAATGTGCGGTCATTGCCTGAATGTCGTACTCCGTATCGGGCACCAGCAGCGGGACGGGTTCACCCCTCAGAAAGCAAAGCAGGTTTTCAGCGGCCTGGATCTCCATCCGAAGGCGCGAGGAGCGCGAACTCGCTCCCATGTGGCAGGTGAGGATACAATTCTCGATTTGCGTCAGCTCGCCTTCGTAGGGCTCGCGCTCGAATACATCGAGCGCCGCGCCGCCCAACTGGCCGGACCGCAGGGCCTCGGCCAGCGCTCCCTCATCGATCAGGCCGCCCCGCGCAGTGTTGATGAGAACAGCGTCCGGCTTCATGGTCGCCAATACCTCGCGGCTGATCACGTTCCTTGTCATCGGGGTGATCGGAACATGGAGGCAGACAACGTCGGCCTCCCTGAACAGGCGCTCTTTTTCCATCCACTCAATTCCGAGTTCCTCTCCGATGGCTTCGTCGGGCACCAGGTCGTTGGCGATAATCTTCGCGCCGAAGGCAGCGAGGTGCCGCGCCACGCGCTTGCCGATCCGGCCGACCCCGATGATTCCGACGGTGAGTTCATCGAGCGAGCGGCCCATCACGCGGACCCAGGTCCCGCTGCGGAGAGAGGTGTCCGATTCCTTGACGCCCCGGATGAGCGAGAGCACGTGGCCCACGGTCAGTTCCGTTACCGCCATGGCATTGGCGCCGGCGACGTAGGAGACGGGGATCCCCCGCTGGCGCGCGGCCAGAAGGTCCACGCTGTCCAGCCCCACCGAGCACCGGGAGATGAACTTCAAATCCGGCGCGCAATCCATCACCGCGGCCGAGATCGGCTCGGCGCCGCCGATGATGGAATCGCACCCGGCGATGAGTTCTTTCATGTCCGCCTCTTTGAGTATTCGCCCATGCGGGTTAAAAACGCACTCCACACCGGCCTCCTCGAGCATTCGAACCGGGAACGGGTCGATTTGGCCGAAACGCTCGGGCGAAATCAGCGTGCGCGTGATCGGTTGATCGGGTCCCGGCGCCGAAAGATTCTGATCGTTCATGCACATTTCTCCGGTGAGCCGTCCCGGCGAAAATCAGGCCGCGGCGGAGACGCTCCGAATGGACAGGGGCCTTAAGCTATCTAAAGGGAAGGAATTCTGTCAAGAAGATGAGAAGGGAACTGCGGTGGCCTCGGGGTCATTCCCTGGAATCCGGGATGATCACATGCCGTTTGGTCGCCCGCCAGTCCATTCCCTGAAATCAGGGAGCGGGCGCACCTTTTATCGATGGGGGTTGAATTCTCGCTAGGCGGCCAGTGGCACTTTTTCCTCCGTCTTTCCCCAGCGCGCTTCGAAATGTTTGGTCGTCCGGATTTTTTCCTCGAAGGCGAAGTGTTTCAGCGCGAAGCAAAAGAATATCAGGCACCAAAGAGGCAGCCACCAAATCGGTTTGCTGGACTGCATTTCAAAAATAAAGTCCATGCCGGAGGCAGCCACCCACCCCATCAGGCCCGCCGGAAGGGCGATAAATCCCGTGGAAGCGAGTGCGGCGGCATATATTCTGATCCTGGGCGAAAATCCAAAATCTCCTCGTAAACTGAACATGGCGTTTTTCCCCTATTTCTTTTGGCTCATCCTTGAGCTTGCTGCCACAGGGGCGGTGACTTAATCACCGGGGTCTTGTTTGTCGTTCCACCGGCATCCTTGCCGGCCTATTACTAATATCGGCCTTAGCGGATAAAGGGAGAGTCTGTGGGAAAGAGATACGTGGCCCAGTTCACTAAAAATCCTGCTAAAGGGCACTAAGTGTCCGTTTGTGAACGTTTTATGCCGATTAACCGGGAGATTCGGGTTGAGAGGGGCCAGCGGAGGGCGGGTGAAATGACCCGGGCCGCTCCTATCCCTTACAATGAGAGCTTCTGATCTACCCTGCTTTTCATGACCCCAAAGGAGAAATTCATGGGTGAGGGAGAATTTCGGGGGGACGCCGGCCGTCTCGAATCCGAAATTGAGGAGATAGCCCACGTCGTATATGGCCTCCCCAAAAACGAACAGTCGAAATCGGTGGCCAGGGATACGGCATCTCTTCTTCTCACGCTCTCAGGCGTTAAATTCGCGAAGGAAGAAGAGCCCATTCTTCCCCGGAGGCCTGAGGCGGGCGCAACCGGACCTGGAGGGCGCGTCGATGGCTGAGGACTGGAGATTGACGCTGAGTGAGGGATTGGCCCGAATCTCGGACGGCGCCCTCACGTCGGCGGAATGGACCCGATCGCTTCTCGAGCGAATCGACGGTTGCGAGGAGCACGTGAAGGCCTGGGCGCAGGTGGACCGGGGGGGAGCCATTGCCGCCGCCGAGGAAGCCGACCGCGCGCGCGCCGCCGGCGAGGCGCGGGGTCCCCTCGCGGGGGCCCCATTCGGCGCAAAGGATATTTTTGACATCAAGGGGCTCCGGCGAGAGGCGGGCTCGCCCCTCTACACGGGCTATGTCCCGGAGGATGACGCCGCCTGCGTCGCCCGGCTCCGGGGGGCGGGCGCCATTCCCCTGGGCAAGGCGGTGACCACCCAGTTCGCGAACGGCGACCCGTCGATCACTCGGAATCCCTGGAGTCTGGAACGGAGCCCGGGTGGATCGAGCAGCGGTTCCGCGGCCGCCGTGGCTGCTGGAATGGTTCCCGCCGCGCTGGGGAGCCAGACGACCGGCTCGACGCTGCGGCCCGCGGCTTATTGCGGCGTTGAGGCCCTGAAACCCACCTACGGGCGAATTCCCCGCAGTGGAATCGTCAAGGTGTCGTGGACATTCGATCACGTGGGCCTCATCGCCCGCTCAATTGAGGATATCGCCAGGCTCCTCGAGGTCATGTCCGGCCCGGACCCCGGCGACCATGGGGCCCCCGATGCGGAGGTTGAGGCTTATACCGATGCGTCCGCCCCCCGGCGGCCCGGGCGCGCCCTTTTTTTGAAGGAGGATTTTCTCCCCCCCTCGAGCGGGGAGGTGGCGGATCATATGTCGAGGGCGGTGGCGCGGCTCGAGGAAAACGGGGTGAAGGTCGATGAGGGGAGGCTCCCCTGCGGTTTCGACGAAATACACGCCGCGCACTTCGTGGCCCGGTGCGTCGATTCGGCTACCTATCACGAGGACATGTTCATCGAAAACGCGGACGACTATGCCCCCCGCTGCCGGACCACGGTGACGACGGGACTCATGGTGCCCGCCGTTCACTACCTCAAGGCGCTGCGTCTGCGCGCCAGATTCACCGAGAAGATGGACGAGGTTTTCGAGCGCTACGATATCGTGATTATGCCGACCCAGGTCGAGGCCCCGCCGCCGTGGGAGGAGTCCACGGGGAACCCGATGTTCAACGAACAGCTCACCTTCTCGGGCCATCCCGCGGTTACCCTGCCCATCGGGCGCGGGGAGGAGAATATTCCCATCGGAATCCAATTCGGCGGGCGCCGGTTCGGCGAGAGCGGTCTGCTCTCGGCCGCCCGGTGGTGCGAGGAGGAGCTTGGCTGGCGGCCGGAGATCGCCGAGATCACCGGGCTTGGGTAGCCTCCTGGGCTTCGGAGGCCCGCCGGGCTTAGAAAGTCCTGAAAGGCGGGAATAGTCTCAGCCCCGATCCCTAAGCATCCTCCGGAGGATTTTGCCGCTCCCCGATTTGGGTATCTGGTCGATGAATTCGACCTCGCGAATTTCCTTGAAGCCGGCCACCTTTCCGCGCACAAACTCAAGGATCTCCTCGGGCCCGGCGCTCTCGCCATCCTTGAGGACGATAAACGCCTTGGGAATTTCTCCCGCCTCGGGATCCGCCTTGGGCACGACGGCAACGTCCGCCACCCGGGGGTGGCGGTGGAGCAGGGCCTCGAGTTCGGCCGGCGCGACCGAGAAGCCCTTGTAATTGATCATCTCCTTGAGGCGATCGACGATGTAGACGTAACCGTCTTCGTCGATACGGACAATATCGCCGGTGTGGAACCAGCCGCCCCGGAGGGCGCGGGCGGTCTCCTCGGATGCGTTCCAGTAGCCCAGCATGACCTGGGGGCCTTTCAGAGTGAGTTCGCCCACTTCCCCCGTTTCCAGTTCGCGCTCGCCCGTTTCGAGGTCCACAACCTTTTGCTCCAGATCCGAGACGGGCGGCCCGATGGACTCCTCCCTCATCCATTCCTCCTCGAGCGGGTTCATATGGGTGACGGGCGAGGTCTCGGTTAACCCGTAGCCCATGAAGGTCAGACAACCCGTTTTCTCCTGCGTCAGCCGCCGCACCTCGGGCGGCAGCGGCGCCGCCCCGCTCATGATGTAGCGGAGCGATGAGAGATCGTAATTCTCCGTCTCCGGGTGATGAACGATGGCGAGCAGGGCCGGCGGGACAGCGTGTAAAAGGGTGAGGCGGTGGCGCTCGATGAGCGAGAGCGCGCCCTCGACATCGAAGCGGCGCATCAGCACCTGCTTGGCTCCGGCGAGGATGAGGCCGCCCATGATCATGGTCCCATAGATATGGTAGAGGGGGAGGAAAATCAGGCCGCCGTCGCTCTCGCCGATCCGGTGGTTTTCGACGAACTGGTGATAATTGCACACCAGATTGCGGTGGGAGAGCATCACGCCCTTGGGCCTTCCGGTCGTTCCGCTCGAATAGGGAAGGGCGATGAGGTCTTTGGCCTGATCTATGGGGGGTTCATCGGGCGGGTCGGTGGTTTCGGCCGCAATCCATGCGTCGAAGTTCAGGAATCCAGCGGGTGCAACGCCCTCGGTGACGATGATCTCCTTGAGCTCGGGCAGGTCGCCGCGCACGCTCTCGACGAGGGACACCAGCGGGGAATGGACGATCAAGTTCCTCGCGCCCGAGTCCTCGAGCTGGTAACGGATTTCCTCCTCCTTGTAGGCCGGGTTGAGGGAGGTGAGAATCGCGCCCACCTTCGACCCGCCGAAGAAGGCGATTACGAACTCCGCCGAGTTGGGGACGAGGAGGGCGACCCGATCGCCCTTCCGGACCCCGAGCCGGGCGAGGGCGCGGGCGCAGGCGTTGGAGTGTTCCTCGAGGTCCCGGAAAGTGAGTTCGCGCTCTCCGTCCACGAGTGCCAATTTGTCGGGAAATCGCCCGAAGGTTTGACGCAAAAGCTCGTGAAAAGGATAGACGGGGTATTCCAGCGGCGGCCGGAGGTCCGGCGGCGGCTTCGCGTGGGAGGGCACGGAGAGCTTCCTCTGAATAGAAAAAAATCCTGAATCCTACAACGAGCCGCTATTTTAGGGGCTTCCGAACGACTCGCAAATCGCGGCCATGTATTTCGCCCCCTCGATCAGGTACTCGATCTTGAGGTTTTCGTTCGCGCTGTGGGTCCGGGCGGTGATGTAGCCCACCCCGGTTCCCACGAGCGGAATTCCCAGGCTCCGGATGACCATCCAGGTGGGCGTGCTCCCGCTGCCGAAAGGATTGATTACCGCCTCGGCATCATACACCCGGCGCGAGGCCGTCTGGCAGGCCTTGACCGTGATGCTCTCGGGGTCGCTTTTCGCCGGAAGCGACTTGAAGAGAAGTTCGACCTCGATATCCTCGAAGCCTTGGCGGTCCAGATGGCGGCGGACGCAGTCGCGTATCTTTTCGGGGTCCTGATCCACCACGAGGCGGCAATCGATCTTGGCCCTGGCCCGGCCCGAAACGATGGTCTTGACCCCCTCGCCGGTGTAGCCCGCGTCCAAGCCCGCGATGTTGAAGGAGGGATTCGTCAGGTGGCGCCGGGGAAGTTCCTCGTCAGGAAGATCGAGGGCGAAGCGGCGAAGACCGAATTTATGTTTCCGTTCCGCGCCGTCGTAGGGTTTCATCAGTCTGACGAGTTCTTCCTCTTTTTCGGTGAGAGGTGTCACGTCGTCGTAAAATCCCTCGACGAGGACTTTTTCATCGGAGCCCTTCATCGAGGAGAGCGCCCAATTGAGCCGCCAGGCGGCGTTTTCATAAATCTGGGCTTGGCTGCTGTGAAAATCGACGTTCGCTGTGCGGCAGCTCAGCTCGAGGTAGCAAAGCCCCTTGTTGCCCAGCGAGAGGACGGGCACGTCCTCCCTGAAGGTGTCCTCCCAGATGCAGCCGTCAGCGGCGAGCATGTCCTTATTTTCGTTGATGAAGGGGAGAAGTGAGGGGCTGCCGATCTCCTCCTCGCCCTCGATGATGTACTTGATGGAGCAGGGAATCTCGCCGCGCACGGCGAGAAACGCCTCGAACGCGGCGAGGCGGCTGATGATGTTGCCTTTGTTGTCCGTTGCCCCGCGCGCGACGACGTAGCCGTCGACCACGTTCGCCTCGAATGGCGGGCTCGTCCACTCGGCGAGTGGATCGGGGGGCTGTACGTCGTAGTGATTGTAGAAAAGGAGGGTCCTCTCCCCCGCGCCGGTTAAATGCCCCGTCACGATGGGGTGCCCTTCGGTTTTGTGCATTGTGGCTTCGAGCCCCGCCCGCCCGAGGCGTTCGAGGATGAGCGCGGCCATCTCGTCGATACCGATCTGGGTGGTCGAGATGCTTTTCTGGCGGCATAGCTCCTGGAGGTCCGAGACGATCCGTTCGGTGTTTTCCTCGATGTGGCTGAGAACGGCATCGAGTTCATCTGAAGCAGGCATGAAAACGGCTCCTTTGTTGCTAATGATAATCCGCGCGGGGAGTTTGTATTTTTTTTGGCCGTGAAGATATGATGCCCTATCGTTTCAATAAATGAAATCGGCGGAATTTTCCGGCAGGCCCAAGGAAGAGGGGAAATGTAATGGCTGATGCACCGGCGGACAACACGTGGTTCACCTACTTTCCCAAGGACTATCGTTGGTCGTCCGCGATTTGCGGCATGTTGGGCGGCGCCCGGTGGGGGGCGACCGAGATCGGTGAGGTCGATCAGGTGGGCCGCCGCCTCACCAGGAAAATGGGCGACGATAACCACTGGTTCCGCGAGTGGGTGCGGATGGCGGACCGGGTGCGGGAGCTTGGCCGCGCGGCCGAGCGAAAGGGGAAAAATCTCTCCGCCGCGGCGCACTATAAGCGCGCCTGTAACTACTATCAGATGGCCGAGCGCTTCCGCACGCCCAAGGACAAAAAAGCACTCGACGCTTACCGGAAAGGAGTGAATTGCTTTCATCGCTTCGCTCGCCTGACCGATCAGCCGAAGATTGAAATCGTGGAAGTTCCCTTCGAGGGAAGAAAAAAACTCCCGGGGTATTTCGTTCATGCCCAGAACACCCGAAAGGCGAAACCACCCGTCGTCGTCTTCTTCGACGGCCTCGATATCACGAAGGAACTCCAGTACATGCGCGGGGTGGAGGACCTGGCGCGCCGGGGGATGAGTTGCCTTGTGATGGACGGGCCCGGTACCGGAGAGGCGATCCGGTTCCGCAAGATTTATTTGCGCCACGATTACGAGACCGCCGGTTCGGCCGCGCTGGACTATCTTGAAAAGCGAAAAGACGTGAACGCGAAGAAGGCGGCGATCATGGCGGTCAGCCTGGGCGGCTACTACGCCCCGCGGATTGCGAGTCTGGAGCGGCGCTTCAAGGCTTGTGTCGCCTGGGGGGCGATTTGGGATTATTACGCCACCTGGAAAAAGCGCATCGACCAGTCCTTCAAAACGGAATTGTCGGTGCCGGGCCACCATATCCAATGGATTCTGAACGCAAAGACCATGGACGAGGCTCTCGAAAAACTTGACGGTTTCCGCCTCGACGGGGTGGTTCAGAAGATGCGTTGCCCCTTCCTGCTTACCCACGGGGCGAATGACAAACAGATTCCCATGAAGGACGCCCGCGCGCTCTATAACGCGGTGGGCTCAAAGGATAAAACCATGAAGGTGTTCACCGTGGCCGAGGGCGGGGCCCAGCACTGTCAGCGCGACAACATTTCCCTCGGGACGACATATATGTTCGATTGGCTCAAGGAAAAACTGGGGGCCTGATCGCCCACGGATTTTTTTATCGATTCCGTTCGGCGTACGGGACGTTTCGATGCGTCCCTTCCGGGATATGGAGAGTATTCAATGGCACGAAAACCCAAAGCGCTCGCGAAGGCCACCTGGTTCACCTATTTTCCCGACGACTACCGCTGGTCGGCGGCGATCAGTATTTTATGCTCGATGGCCAACTGGGGCGGCGCCTCGATGGGCGAGATCGACCAGGTGGGCCGTCGGCTGGCGAAAAAAATCGGAGACGACGAACACTGGTTCCGCGAATGGGAGCGGATGGGAGATCGCCTGAGGGGCCTGGGGCTCTCGGCCGAGCGCAAGAAAAACAACCTGAGCGCCGCCGATTTTCACAAGCGCGCCTGCATGTATTACCAGCTGGGCGAGCGTTTCAGGACGCCGAAGGACAAGAAGGCGAAAGCCTGCTACCGGAAGGCGCTCGACTGTTTCGCGCGCTTCGCCCGCCTCACCGACCGCGCGCGGATCGAGCGGGTCGAGATTCCCTATGAAAATGGGAAAAAGCTTCCCGCCTATTTCGTCCATGCCCAGAACACGAAAAAGGCGAAACCGCCGGTTGTCGTTTATTTCGACGGCTTTGACGTCACGAAGGAGATTCAGTTTGTGTTCGGCGCCGAGGATCTGATTCGCCGCGGCATCAGCGTCCTTCTTGTGGACGCGCCCGGAAACGGCGAGTCCATCCGGTTCAGGAATCTGTACTTGCGCCACGATCACGAGGTCGCCGGCTCGGCGGCGCTGGACTACCTCGAAAAAAGAAAGGACGTGAACGCGAGGCGGGCCGGGGTGATGGCTATCAGCCTGGGCGGCTACTACGCGCCACGGAACGCCAGCATGGAAAAACGCTTCAAGGCCTGCATCGCCTGGGGCGCCCAGTGGGACTATCAGAAAATATGGAAGGATCGCATCGCGGCGGCCTACAAGACGGCGCTCTCCGTGCCGGGGCACCATCTCACCTGGATTTTCAACGTCAAGACGATGGACGAGGCCCTGGTGAAACTCGAGGGGTTCAAACTCAGTGGGGTGGTCGATAAGATGCGGTGTCCCTTCCTGCTCGTGCACGGTGAGGACGACCAGCAGATTTCAACGCGCGTGGCGCGTCAGCTATTTAACGCCGTTGGCTCAAAGGACAAGACCTTGAAAGTGTTCACGGGCAAGGAGGGCGGTGCGCAGCACTGTCAGATGGACAACGTGGCCCTCGCGGTGTCCTATATGTCGGATTGGCTCAAGGAGAAGCTCAAGGCCTAGGATAGGGCTTACTCGGCGATTCGTTTCATCCTCGGGTCGAGAACGTCGCGGAGCCAGTCGCCCAAAAGATTAACGCTCAGGACCGTGAGCATCAAAACGATACCCGGAAAGAGGGCGATCCACCAGGCGGTGTCTAGAAAAGAGCGCCCGTCGGCGAGCATTCCGCCCCAGGTAGGAGTGGGCGGCGGAACGCCCAGCCCGAGGAACGAGAGCGCGGACTCGATGATGATCATCCGGCCCAGGTAGAGGGTGGCGATGACGATGGTCGTGGATATCACATTGGGAAACAGGTAGAAGAACAGTATCCGTATCGTGCTGCATCCCGCCGCCTTCGCGCCGACGACGAACTCGTTTTCCTTCAGCGAGAGCACCTCGCCGCGCACCACGCGCGCATAGACGATCCATGTCCTCAAAGCGATAACCAGTATGATGTTCTGAAGACTTGGCCCCAGGATGGCGACCAGACTGATGGCCAGTAGAATAAACGGCACCGCCAGCGCTGTATCGACAATCCGGCTGATGATGGTGTCCACCCACCCTCCGAAATAGCCCGCCACAATTCCGATGGTGATTCCGATTAAGCCGCTGATGATAACGGTGGTGACTCCCACGATGAGGGAGATTCGCGAGCCCCAGATGATGCGGCTGAGAATGTCCCGGCCCTGTTGATCGGTTCCCAAATGGTAGACACGGCCCGTCGTGTCCGTGAATCCGGGCGGTTTGGTGTAGCGGGTCAGGTCCTGATCGACCGGGTCGAGCGGAGAAAACGCCCCGGGAATGATGGCGAAGGTGATCACGATGGTGAGGATGATCAGGCCCATGATGGCCGGCGGGCGCCGCTTGAGCTCGCGGATGGCCAGTTGAAACTCGGAGGGCCCGCGCGGTTCCTCATGGGAGCCGATGTGGGCCATAGCCTGGGACTGTTCGACTGCCATTTCAATTGCTCCCGTACCGGTCGTTTAGCTGTACGAAATTCGGGGGTCGAGCCAGGCGTAGAGGAGATCCACGACCAGGTTCACGAATACGAATACGAATGCCAACAGGGCCACCGCCGCCTGGACGATGGGGTAGTCTTGATTGCTGATAGCGTCAACCACCAAAAAGCCAACGCCCGGCCAGGCGAATACGGCTTCGGTTACGACGGTTCCGCCGAGGAGGATTCCCAGTTCCAGCCCCACCAGCGTTACGACGGGAATCGAGGCGTTCTTGAGGGCGTGGCGGAGGATGACGAGCCATTCGACCACACCCTTCGATCGGGCGGTGCGGACATAATCCATCTCGAGGACATCGAGCATCTGCGAGCGCACGAGACGCGTAATGCGGGCGGTGGCGTACAGGCCCGCCGTGATCGCCGGAAGGATGATGTAGTACCAGGCCTCAAAGCCCGAGGTGGGAAGCCAGCCAAGATAGACCGAGAAAAATATGATGAGCAGGAGGCCCAGCCAGAAATTGGGCATGGATTGTCCGAACATCGAACCCACCGAGCTTGTATGATCGATCCAGGTGTTCTTGAAGGTGGCCGAGAGCACCCCCGCCGGTATCGAAATCAAGATCGCGATGATCACCGACGTGAAAGCGAGGAGGACGGTATTCGGGAAGTGCTCCAGGACAAGGCCCATCGCGGGTATCTCGTGGCGGTAGGAGAAGCCGAAATCTCCGCGTATGACGCCCAGGGTTTTCACCCGCTCGGCGTTTTCGATATCGACGTCGGAAGTCTTTATGTTTTGAATTTTCCCTTCCAGAAAATAATCGACGGTATCCACCCCGAAGAGGAATTTGGCGAACTGGATGGGGAGCGGTTGATCAAAGCCCATCTCCTTGGCGAAGGCGGCCACTTCCTCCTCGGTGGATTCCAGGGGCATCAGAACCGCGGCCGGGTTACCCGTGATCTGGAGCATCGAAAAAACGATCACCAGGATCGCGGAGAAAACGATCAGGCTTTGAAGCACTCGGCGAATAATATATGCGCGCATATGACTACCCGTGGGCAAGGACAATCGGGAAAAACTATTCCGGACTCATTGTTCCGTTAGAAGCGTAATCCTCGCGTTCTTTTTCGCCGCCGTCAAGGCGGAAAACGGATACGGAGAAGGGCGGTCTCGGAACTATTCGGGCCCCGCCTGGGTGTGCTGGCGAAGCCGCGCACATGGACATTCAGTGAGCGAATCCCGTAGGATACCTTTTGTTCAACCCCAGATTAAGTGTGGTTTTTTTCGAAACTCCGCTACTGCTCGGCGCGGAGGAGAGCGGTCATGTCCATCCAGGCGAAGCAGGATCTTATCGGTCTCTACACAAATGTTCACAAGCGTTCGGTTCGCCGGTATCGTGACGTTCTCGGTTGCCGGCTGTCGGATTGCCTCCCCGGCGGAGATACCGAGGAGCCCGCCGCGCTGGACGGAATCGAAATTTCGCACGGCATGAAAACCGTGGAAATTGACAAAGGCCGCCGATCCGGTATCGCCCGCGATAATCGCAGCCTCCTGAAGCTTTCATTAACAATGGATTTGAGGGAAATCATATGAAACTCGCCACCTACCGGAACACGGCCCCCGGCGCGACGGGAGATCGGCTGGGCGCCGTTTTGTCGAATGGAAACATGGCCGATCTCAGGCTCACCTATGCGGCCTATCTCGCCCGCGAGGAGGGGGAGGGCCGTCCCTACTCGATGGCGAACGCGCGGATTCCACGCGATATGACCGAATTTCTGGCGGGCGGCGCTCCCGCCCTCGACGCCGCCCGCGTGGCGATGGACTTCGCCGAAAGCGATCTGCGCTCCGGCGCCGATCCGGTGGGGCCAAACGGGGAGCTATGCGCCCTCAAGCCGAAACACTTCCGCCTTCGTGCCGTGATTTCCCGGCCCGGAAAATTTCTTCACACCGGCCTCAACTCGAAAAAACACGTTGAGAACACCGGAAACAAAGCGCCCGAAAACGTCGCCGGCGCTCCCCGGTTCGTTTCATCACTCATCGGACACGAGGAGCCGGTGGTCCACCCGAGGCAGACCCAGCGTTTCGACTACGAGGTGGAGGTGGGTATCGTCATCGGAAAGCGCTGCAAGGACGTCAGGCCCGAGGATGCCTTCGACGCCATCGTCGGTTACACGATCTACAACGACCTCACCGCCCGCGAGGTTCAGCGCTCGCCGGCGCTCGGCGGGGTTTTTCTCGGAAAGAATTTCGACACCACCAACCCAATCGGCCCCTATCTCGTCACCGTCGACGAGGTGCCGAACCCGAACGAGCTTCTGGTGGAGTGCCGCGTGAACGGCGACGTGCGCCAGCACGAGCGGCTGACGGACATGATCTTCGACATCCCGACGCTGGTTTCATTCTTCAGCCAGATGACACTCGAGCCGGGGGACATCATTTCATCGGGGACCTTCGGCGGCGTCGCCCACGAGCAGCCCGACCCCGAGCCTTATTTCCTGAAGCCGGGCCACGTCGTCGAGTGCGAGGTCGAGCACCTGGGCATCCTGCGCAATCCCATCGTCGCGGCCGAGTAGTTATGCTCCGGGGGCGTCGCCGGGTTGTAGCCCGCCCTAAGCGTAATTCAGCGCTTTTCTCGCGGCGGCGACGATCTTCTCCGCGTTCGGGAGAACGAACGCCTCCATTTTGGGCTGAACGGGTATCGGCGCGTTCAGCGCGGCCACCCGTTCGATGGGCGCCTTGAGCGAGCCGAACAACACGGCCTGAAGGGCGGCGGCGATCTCGGCGCCCACTCCTCCGTGAAGGTGTCCCTGCTCCGCGACTACGCAGCGCCCCGTCTTGCCCGCGGAAGCCGCCAGCCCCTCGATGTCGAGCGGTGAGATCGTCCGCGGGTCAATCACCTCTGCGCTGATGCCGTCCGTGGCCAGCGCCTCCGCAGCCTCCATGCATTTCGGCACCTGTGAGCCCACGCCGATGAGGGTGATGTCCGAGCCCTCGCGCTTCACCGCGGCCTTTCCGAACGGAACGGCGACATCCCCCTCCGGCACCGGGCCCTCCAACGGGTAGAGCGAGCGGTACTCGGTGAAGATGACCGGGTTGTCGTCGCGGATGGCGGTCTTGAGCAGTCCTTTTGCGTCCGCCGCGTCGCTCGGGACGGCCACCTTGAGCCCCGGTATATTCATGAACCAGCTCTCCAGGCTCTGGCTGTGCGTCGGACCGTTCTGGACGCCGCCTCCCTGGGGGGTGCGGATGACGAGGGGAACCGAAACCTGTCCGCCCAGCATGTAACGGAGCTTTGGCGCCTGGTTCGCGATGGGATCGATCGCCACCAGGGTGAAATCCACCAGCCGCATATCCAGAACGGGCCGGTAGCCCGCCATCGCGGCCCCGACGGCGGCGCCCGTGAAGCCGAGTTCGCTGATCGGGGTGTTGCGGACGCGATCCTTCCCGAACCGATCTGCCAGTCCCGCTGTCAGCGGGGAGACCGATGGGGTCGATACGTCCTCGCCCATCACGAAGACTTTTTCGTCTCGCGCCATCTCCTCGCTGATCGCCTCGGTAATCGCTTTTGAAAATTTGATGTTCGGCATCGTCGCCTCTCGGATAAAAAGCCGTTAGATTAGGAATTCGATCTAATGATCGATCAGTCGAAAATATCCTCCAGCGCCATTTCCGGCTCAGGCTCGGGGCTCGCCTCGGCGAACGCCACCGCCTCGGCCAACTCCTTCTCGACCGCCGCCCGGTGTCCTTCGGTCTCCGCTTCGGTGAGCCCGAAAAGCCTCTCGGCCACCGTCAGCGGATCGCGCGCCTTCCATTCGTTCCATTCCTCCTCGTCCCGATAGGAGCCGAATTGCTTGTCGAGACGGGAGTGTCCGTAGTAGCGGTAGGTCTTCGCCTCGACCAGGGAGGGTCCCTCGCCCGCCCGCGCCCGCTTCACCGCCTCGGCCACCGCCTCGTGGACAGCAAGGGCGTCCATGCCGTCCACGGTGACGCCGGGTGCGCCGTAGCCCTGGGCGCGGGTGGAAATGTCCTCGACCGAGGTGGAGTATTCGGCGCGGGTGGAGGAGGCGAAATGGTTGTTCTCGCAGAAAAAAACGACCGGGAGCTTCCAGATGGCGCACAGGTTCATCGATTCGTGAAACGCACCCTGGTTCGAGGCCCCGTCCCCGAAAAACGGCACCGCCACCTGGCCTCGGCCGTTGAACTGGAAGGCGAGGCCAATCCCGGCGGCCATCGGCATGTTCGAGCCCACGATGGAATGTGCGCCGTAGTGGCCCTTCGAGACGTCGGCGATGTGCATTGAGCCGCCCTTGGCGTGGCATAGCCCGGCCGCTTTCCCGAAGAGCTCGGCCATCATTTCGGGCAGCCGCGTTCCCTTGGCTATCGAATGGCCGTGCCCCCTGTGGGTGGTCAGAATCGCATCGTCGTCGTTCAGCGCCGAGCACACCCCGACCGAGCAGGCCTCCTGGCCCGCGCTCACGTGGATGCCGCCCCGGATGATTCCCCCCTTCTCGAAAAGCTCTTGCGCCGTTTCCTCGAAGCGGCGTATCCGCACCATCGTGCGGTACATCTCGCCCAGTTTTTCTTTCGTGAATGCTCCCCTGGATTCAGGCACGAATATCTCCTCTCGAAAAACCGAAAATTTCGATCATTGACACAGACTATCCCCCCGTCCCGAAGCGGTCCATCCACCAGTCGGCGATCCAGTTGCCGCACATGGAGAGATTGTCGAAACAACAGTGCTGGCTGCCGCCGTCCTCGACCCGGAATATCTTGAGTTCTTTTTCGGGCGAGCCGCAGGCCGCGTAGAGGCGGTGGGCCATATCGACGGGGACAATGTTGTCGTCCTCGCCATGGGTAATGCAGATGGGCATCCGGATATTCTCGGCGACGCCGTCGAGGGTGTAGGCCCGGCATTTTTCCATGGCGGCGTCCATGTCGGGCATGCCGAGGACCCAGGGGAGCTGCCAGATGGCCGATGAGGAGACGGTGCCGCCGGCCTCGAGGACCTTGCGGCGATGGAGCCAAACCTCGTGGTAGTCGAAGTGGGCGCCCCAGGTGAGGCAGGCGGCGTAGCGGTGCTCGAAGGCGGCGATGCGCGGGGCGTAGTAGCCGCCCATGCTCATCGCCATGACGCCGATGCGGGAGGAATCGATCCCCTCCCGGGCGTCGAGGTAATCGAAGGCAGCCGTACCGGGAACCTCGTAGTCCGGGCGGCTGGGGATTTTGCCGAGACGCAGGGTTTCGCCCTGGCCGGGGCCGTCCACGCAGAGCACCCCGATGCCGCGCTCGCTGAGGAAGCGCCCTCCCCAGAGGACGGTGAATTCCTTCGAGGCGTCGAGGCCGTCGAAGAAGGCAATGGCCGGGTCGTTTCCGGTCGGGTTGAGGGGCGGTATCCACCAGGCGGGGAGCGGTCCCTCCTCGTAGGGGACTTCGACGCGCTCGAAGCCGGGAATCTGGAGTTTCATCCCTTTTTCGTAGTGGGGGAGCATCTCGCGGTAGGAGGCGGCTTTTCTCGGGTCCTCGGGGTGGACGAAGCGCTCGCAGGTGAAGCGGTAGATGGCGCTCCGGACATAGGCGCCGGCGGCAGTGCGGGCGTGACCCTTATTCTCTTCGGCCTCGGCGAGTGCGAGGACCTTGTCGGCCATATCGAGCCAGGCGTCGTGCCAAGCCTCTCCGTCGCCCACTTTGCCCTGGAGGCGCTTTCCAATCTGATCCACTTCGTAGAAGGAGGTTCCCCCCAACGGGGCAAGGTTGATCTCACCGCACATGATCTGGGACCAGAGGTAGTGCTCAGGGAAGTATCTGAACCACGATCCTGCGATTTCCTCGGCGCTCATTGGGTATCTCCTTCAAAATTGGGCTGTTACCGCCGGAGGGGCTCCCCGGTACTTGTCTGAAATAGTTCGGGTTTTCAATACTTCGAAATAAATTGTTTTTGATCTTTACTTTTAAGGGTGTTACCGTAATACCCAATCTTTATAACTTATGCCACCTGCAACGGGGAGGTGGACTATTCACCCGGTCTTGGGTACCAAGGCAAAACAACAGGACATATGGGGAGGAAGAGGTATGCGCAGACTGGTCGTTATTTTACTGGTTTTGGTGTTGAGCGTCTTCAGCGTTTCCTGGACGGTCGAGGCGGCTACGAAGGGTTCTGTCACGATCGCCCTGTCGGGCGAGCCGCCCACGATGGACCCGCACCGCACGTCGAATTTCGTTGGCGCCATGGTGTGGCGCTGGCCCTATGACACCCTGCTTTCGAGAGAGACGGGCACGGGTAAAATCATTCCCTGGCTGGCGGAGAAATACGAGCTGCTCGAGGGGACCAAGAAGATCAAGTTCTGGCTCCGCAAGGACGCGGTTTTCTCCGACGGCTCGCCCGTCACATCGAAGTCGATGGTCTGGTCGATCAGCCGCGTGCTCAAGGCGGCCCGGCAGAAGAAGTATTTCTCCTCCTTCGACCGCATCGAGATCATCGACGATAAGACTTTCATCTGGCACAACAAGACGCACGACAACGGCGTCCTGTCCCGGGTCACCCGCTGGGCGGGTCTGATGAGCCTCAATGCCAAGGGAAAGAAAAAAGCCCACCTTTCGCGTAACACCTACGGCTCGGGCCCTTACGTCCTCAAGTCCTGGACCAAGGGCAACAAGATGGTGTTCGTGGCGAACAAGAAGTGGTGGGGCAGGAAACAGTTTCCCGATATGCCGAATACGGTTGTCCTCAGGCGAATCAAGGAAGCGGCGACGCGCGTGAAGGCGCTTGAAGCCGGCGAGGTCGACGTTGCCTGGGGCGTGCTGCCCCAGTTTGTCTCGGCCCTCCAGAAGAACCCGAAAACCCGGGTGAAGGCCGTTCCGGCCGTCCGGATTATGTTCCTGAGCTTCTTCTCCAAGCACGGCGGCCCGTTCGCGAACCAGAAGGTTCGTCTCGCGGTCAACTACGCCATCGACGATGCTCTGATCCGAAAGACGATCCTGGGCGGGCGCGCCGATGCCATCGGTGGTCAGCTCCATCCCTGGAACTTCTCGGGCTATAACCCGAAGCGGAAGTGGTGGGGCTACGATGTGGCGAAGGCGAAGAGCCTGTTGAAAGAGGCCGGCTTCGGGAATGGTTTCAAGGCCGAGTTGATCGCGACGAACGGCCGCTACCCGGGCGACAAGCCGACCTGCGAGGCCATCGCCGGAATGCTCAAGAAGATCAAGATCAACGCTACCTGCAACTCACAGCGGTTCCCGCTCTTCAAGAAGTATCACCGCGCCTATCAGGCCGGAAAACGGAAGGGCGCCGCGATGTACTACATGGGATTCGGCAACGGCGGCGGCGAGCCGGGCCTCCTGTTCTCGGGCACGACAATGTGCGGCGGTTCCTGGAGCGGTCACTGCTTCAAGGATATCGACGCCCAGGTGATGAAGGCGAACGCCGAGCCTAATCCCAAAAAGCAGCATGCGGAGTATGACAAGGTTACCGGGATGACGAAGGCGAAAGCCACGGCCAAGGTTGTGGCGAAGATTCACGACGTGCTCGGGTACAGCAACCGCATCAACTTCACCCCGCGGCACGACGAGACGCTGTATCCCTGGGAAATCAGCATGAAGGCGACGAACTAGCACGCCTCACTAGGGTGTAATCGCGCGGGGGGCCGGTTTCGGCCCCCCGCGTTTTTTTTGACACTGCGCAAGAGGGAGTCCGAATGTCACTCGAGAAAGATCATCCCCGCCATTCGAAAGAAGAGTATCGCCGCCGTTACCGCGAGATCAGAAAGCGGATGCGCGATCGAGGGCTCGATGTTCTCGTCATGTACGGCGACTCGGGCAGTCACGGCGGCAACCAGGCCAGCATCAAATATATGTCGAACTACAAGGACCCAGTCAGCAGTTTCATCGTCTTTCCGCTCAAGGGCGAGCCAGCTCTTTACATGTCGAACCGACTCTATCTGCCCTACGCGAAGCAGATGAGCGTCATCCGGCGAACGGAGGCGGTCGATTACGACCCCGGCGGCAAGGTCGAGCGACGGCTCCGCGAACTCGGGCTCGAGAAGGCCGCGATCGGAGTTGTCGGCTACCGGGGAATTCTCCAGACCTCGATTCCCTTCAGCGTGATGGACCACTGGCGGCGTGAACTCAAAGGAGCCTCTTTTACCGAGGCGACCGATCTTCTCCACGAGGTTCGCGCCATCAAGAGCAAGGAGGAGTTGAAATGGTTCCGCAGGGGCGCCGCCCTGACGGACATGGCCTTCGAGGCGCTGGATAAAAAAGCCCGCGCGGGGATGACCGACTACGAACTGGCGGCGGTGGTGTCGAACGGTTATATGCCCAGCGGCGGTGGACAACAGCTCATTTTCGTCGGCTCCACCTCGATGGCGCGGCCTCACCTGATCTTTCCGAACCAGTTTCCGACCCACAGGAAGACCCGGAAGGGCGACATCGTTTTGACCGAACTCTCGGCCGACTACTATATGCACTCCGGGCAGGCGCACCGCCCGATCGCGGTGGGCGCGAAACCCACCCCTATTTATCAGAAGCTCTACGATGTGGCCGTCGAGGCCTACGAGCGAATTCTCAGGGCGGTCAAACCCGGCGCGGGCCACGAGGATGTTCGCTTGGCGGGCGCGATTATCGGCGAAGAGGGGTTCACCACCTTCGACACTACCTTCCACGGGTGGGGATTGCTCATCGAAAATCCCCGGGTGGACGTAGACGCCACTATCATCAAGCGGCCCCAGAACGAAGTCGTATTCAAGGAGGGGATGTTGATGGTGATCCAGCCCAACGTCCTGACGGCGGACGGCAGGCGCGGCCTACAGGTGGGCAATCTCGTCGAAGTGACGAAAACCGGGGCGCGCTCGCTTCAGAAATTTCCCATGAAATTCATGCGGATGTAAATTAAAAGCGGGCTTTACGGCGGGATTGCAAGCGGGGCCGCAGCGTTTTCATTTCGCTTGGGGGAGCTCAAAGTCATATCCCTGAAGTCGCCTAAATCCTCCAGGCGACCCCCGCGATTTGCCACCAGAGGAGCGTCGCCGTCAGGGTAGTAGCGAAGGCCACCGCGGTCATGAACATCCCGAACCGGAAGATCTCTCCCGCGGTTAAATGTCCCCGTTCGTAGACGGCGAGGCTGCTCGGGCTCTGCGCCGGGTAGAACAGGATCGAATCTCCCATCAGAAGAACCCCGAGGGCGCACACGAGCGGGTTCAGGCCGCCGCCCTGGCCGATCTCGATGGCAATTGGAATCGTGATGGCGAGGTAGCCGGTGATGTTGGGAACGAGAATCCGCACCGGTACACTCACCGCCAAAATAACGGCGAAGAGGAAATACGGCCGATCGGCGATGGCCGGGGCCAGTTGCAGCAAAGTGATGGCCAGCCATTTCGCCGCCCCGGTGTGCGCCATCGTCCAGCCGAGAGAAAGCGAGGCGCCCAGGAGAAAAAACGTCGCCCAGGAAAACCTCGTCTCGAAGTCACTCCACTCGAGCACGCCGACGCCGGGGGCGAGGAGGAGCGCCCAGGCCATCATCGCCGGCACCGCGGGGTGAAGGCCGTGGATCGGGTCCGAGAGCCAGAGCGCCGAGGCCATGAAAATGATCAGGGCGGTTCGGATCTCGCTGCTTTTTACCGGAGTTTTTTCGGTTTCGGGGAGGTCGAGCTGGACGCTCTCGCCGCGCATGTACCAGAGGTAAAGGCTGAACGAGCCGATGAACAGCGTCAGGTAGTAGGGAACGCCCAGAAGGAGAAACCACCGGCCCCATCCCATCCCCCCGATCAGCGAGGCAGCCACGATAGAGGTCATTCCGCCGGTGAGCAGAGCCGAAGAGGCGAGGCGGTTCAGGGAATGAAGCGCCATCATGACGGTGCGGGCGACGGGTGCCCCTTTCTTAACGCCGGTGAGCGTGAAGGTGCGGTCGAAAACTTCGGCGAGAATGAGAGACCGGCTGTTCGCCGAGGGCATGATCAGCGCCATCGGCGGAAACGAGACCACCATGAACCAGAATAGCGGGCCGCTCTTTCCGCCCGAGAGGCGAAGAAAGAAACGGCCGATTCGCTCGGCGAGGCCGACGCGCTCGACGGCGATAGCGATGGTGAACACGCCGATGAGGAAGAAAATCACGGGCTGTGAGAAACCGACAAGAGCCTCGCCCACCGACGAAGAGGCCCCCGTCAGAATCAGCAGCAGGATAACCAACCCGCCGGTCAGCCCCGCCGGAAGGATTTCGCTTGTCCAGAGGACGACCGCCGCCGCCGCGACGAGCAGCGTCCGGTAGCCCGGCACCGAAAGGCCGGGCGGCGGGGGAAGAAACAGGCAGATGAAAAACGCTACAAGAAGAAGAGGGGGCAGGCGGCCGAAAACGCCCGAGCGGGCGGTGTGAACCGTTTGGCTCATTTCCGATTCTCCGGTAAAAACATGGTCTCGCCTCCTTTTCCCTCTGCCCGGGCCTCGGTCGAGGCCTCCGCCGGGGGAAATGGGTCTTGTCGATGAGTCTTTTGGGGATTCTAACGCCTTCGAGCGGGCGAATCGATCCGGCCGCGGAAGAAGCTTCGCCGGAACGGTTGACATGGCGTGGGCGGGCTCGTTCATACTCGGGTTTTGAGTCTTGAGTTTTGAGCTCCGGGCCTTTTCGGACCCGGCTCTATTTTCATGATTTCGGGGAGCGAATATGCCGTTTGAGCGCGACGAAAGCGACCTCGTCGAAGTGTATTACGAAAAAGGTTGGACGGACGGGCTTCCCGTCGTGCCTCCGACGCGGGAGAAGGTGGACGCCCTGCTTCGGGCGGGTGGTCTTTCCGCGGACGACGTCCTCGGAGAAGTCGCGCCCAACTACGGCGCCGCCACCGGCGAGAAGGTCGCGATCAACGCTGTGATGGCGGGCTGCGCTCCCGAGCACATGCCCCTTGTCGTCTCGGGCGTCCGTATCATGGCGGACAAGGAATTCAACCTTCACGCGGTCGGGGGGATGACCGATTCCGCCTCGCCCCTCGTCATCGTTAACGGGCCCGCCCGGGAGGCGGGGGGGATTAACTGCGGAAACGGGGTATTCGGGAACGGAACGCGCGGGAACGCCGTCGTCGGCCGGGCGTTGATGCTGGTGCTCGCCAACATCGGAGGCTCGCGGCCGGGCGGGATTTCCCGGACGATGTTCGGCTCGCCGGCAAGGTACTCCTACTGCATCGGCGAGAACGAGGAGGAAAGCCCCTGGGAGCCGCTTCACGTGGAGCGCGGGATCGAGGCGGGCCGGGGGGCGGTGACGATGTTCCCCTGCGAGTCACCCCATGAGATTCGAATCGAGGGGGTGACGAAGGCGGAGGAGATGGCCGATATCCTGGGGCGCTCGATGTGCAGCGTCTGGTCGGCGGACAAGCATCATATTCACATCAGCGGAGTGATTCTGGCGCTGGGGCCGATGCATGCGGCGGTATTCGGGGGCGCGGGCTGGAGCAAGGCCGCCACCCGGAACGTTATTTTTCAGTCGGCGGTCATGCCCGGCGAGGAAAACGGTTCCCCTTTGAGGAAGTTTTGGTCGCCCGAGGCGATTACGATAATCGTGGCGGGCGGCGCCGGTGGAATTTACAGCATGCTCTTGCCCGGCATCGCAGACTACATGGGGACGAACATGGTCACCCGGCCGGTCGAGCCCGCTGGGTAGACTGAAGTCTCCGGGGCGGCGGGCAGGGGCGTTTTTTTTAAGGAGAGGATTATGCCCGAGCTATTCGATCCGACCGCGACGCCGAAGCGCCGCGTCGAGAACCTGGCGGTGCGCCCCGGCAGCCTCGCGGGAAAGGTGGTTGGCCTTCTGGACATCGGCAAGCCGAAGGGGGATTGGTTTCTCGAGGCGGTGGGGGAGCTTCTCAGGGAGAACTACGGGGTTCGCGAGACGGTCTACTACCGCAAACCGACGCACGCCAAGCCCGCGCCCGGGGAGTTGGCCGAGAAGATCGCCCAGCGGTGCGACGCCGTTGTCGAGGCGCTCGCCTACTGAGGAAGCTGCACGACGTGCAGTTTGCACGATGCGGCCTTTTTCGAGCGCTGGGGAGTGCCGGCGGCGCCGGTGGTGACGCGGGAGTTTCTTCAGGCGGGGGAATTTCAGGCAAAGGCCCTCTTCGGCGGAGACTACCCGATCGTTTTTACCCCTCATCCGGTCGCCCATTTGGAAAAGGAAGAGTTCTCCCGGCTCGCGCAGGATGCGCTCGAGGGGATCGCCGGCCGGCTTATGTCCGCCTCCTCATAACCTCGACTTCATGAACTGGAGCCCGGTTTGAGCAACCCCGCTTTCCAGGTCCGTAAATGCGATGTGCTCATCCTGGGCTCGGGGGGCGCCGGCCTGCTCGCGGCGCTGGCGGCCTACGAGGACGACCCCGCCCTCGATATCCTCATCGCCGTCAAGGGACTGTTCGGGAAAAGCGGATGCACCCGCATGGTCCAGGGCGGCTACAATGTCGCCCTCTCCGAGAGCGATTCGGTCGAAAATCATTTCATGGACACAGTGCGGGCGGGCGCCTGGCTCAACGACCAGGACCTCGCCTGGGAACTCGTCAGCCGCGCTCCGGGCTGCATCCTCAGGCTCGAGACCGTCTGCGGCGCCTTCTTCGACCGGAGTCCGGACGGCGAGATCCACCAGAAGGCCTTCGCCGGCCAGAGTTTCGACCGCACCGTCCACAAAGGCGATCTCACCGGTATCGAACTCACGAACCGCGCCTCCGAGCAGATTGTCCGCCGGGAGATACCCGTTCTCGAAGAGCGCCGCGCGATCGCTCTCCTGTCCGCCTCGGGTGCGGGCGGCCGGGTCGCCGGGGCGATGCTCCTCGATATCCAGAGCGGTGAATTCACCGCCGTCAACGCGAAATGCACCCTGCTCGCGACAGGCGGAGGCCCCACTTTCTATAAATACTCGGCCTGCGCGCAGGAACTCGCCACCGACGGGATGGCGATGGCCTGGGAGGCGGGCGCGGACTTTTGCGATATGGAGATGGTCCAGTTCCACCCGACGGGAATTCTCACGGGCGAGGGACTCCAGATCACCGGAACCCTGCTGGAGGAAGGGCTGCGCGGCGCGGGTGGCCATCTGCTCAACGGCCAGGGCGAGCGTTACATGGAGCGCTACGACCCCGAGCGGATGGAGCGCTCAACGCGCGACCTGGTGGCCCGCGCGGGCTACACCGAGATCAAGGAGGGCCGCGGCACCGAGAACGGCGGTGTTTTCATCGACGTGAGCCATCTCGGGGCGGATTTCGTCCGAATGAATTTCAGGGGGATGGTGGATCGCTGCGCCGATTTGGGCTTCGATCTCGCGGGAGCGCCCGTCGAGGTCTCTCCGACGGCGCATTACATGATGGGTGGCGCGAAGATAGACACCGGCTGCCGGACGAGTCTCCCCGGCCTTTTCGCGGCGGGCGAGGACGCCGGTGGCACCCATGGGGCGAATCGCCTCGGTGGAAACGGGGTGGCGAACTCCACCGTGTTCGGCGAGGTGGCCGGACGAGAGATGGCAGCCGAGGCCGGCGGCGCCCCGCTCGAGAGTTTCGATCGCGGCGCGGCCGAAGCGTCGGTTGCGGAAGCGTTGGGCGCCCTCGGCGACGGGGACTCTCCCTATCCCGTCCGCGCCTCGCTCAAGGAACTGATGTGGGAGAAAATTGGTCTTCGGCGTAACGGGGCAGACCTGGCTGCGGGCCTCGAGGAAATCGCCTCCCTCGGGGAGCGGGCGGCCCGGGCCCGCGCCGGGGGAGGCCAGGCCTACAACATCGCCTGGCAAAATGTCCTCGACGCTCGCAACCAGGCCACTGTGGCGGAGTTGATCGCACGGAGCGCTATCGAGCGCGACGAGAGCCGGGGCAGCCACTACCGGGACGACATTCCCGAGCAAAAACAGGGCGCGCTCTATAACGTTTTCATTTCGAAGCGGGACGGGAAGGCCGCCGTCGAACGCCGTCCAGTCCGCTTCACCCGGGTCAAGCCGGGCGAGGAACTCGCCGCCGCCGAGCCCGTCAATTTTATGGATTGATGATTGAGAAATCAGGCATGAGAAAGGAGATGTGATGGCTTCCCTGTCCGGCCCTCCGGCCCGGCCCCCATTTTGGGATCTTTCGGCGTGGCGGGCCATGTATCCGGGCATGTGGGCCTGGGTGATTCAGCGCCTTTCGGCTGTGGTGCTGCTCGTTATTTTCCCTTTCCACGTCCTGAATCCCTACAATAGGTGGCTGCGGATTGCCGTGCTGGCGCTCGTGATTCTTCACGGAATGCACGGCCTCAAGGTGATTTTCACCGATTTCGGGTTTCCCGCGCGGCATCAACGCAAGCTGCTTTGGGTGCTGACGGCGCTAGGAGCCGCCGCGTTTTTCTGGCTCGCCTATCTCCGCAAGGCCTACTGGGGATTTTTATGATGGTGGATGGCAGTGTCATTTTCCGCGTCCGGCGCGGCGGCGAGGCGGGCGATCCCCATGAGCGCTACCAGACCTACGCCATCACGCCGCGCCCTAGGATGACCGTCCTCGACGCGCTGACCTCCATCCAGAGCGAACAGGACACCTCTCTCGGCTTTCGCTATTCCTGCCGGGTGGGGATGTGCGGGACCTGCGCTCTGCGGGTGAACGGGCGGCCCCGCTGGGCTTGCCGGACGCTGATCGCGGAACTGGGCGAAAGCGTCACCCTCGAGCCGCTGGCGAATTTCCCCGTCATCCGCGATTTGGCCGTGGACATGACGCCCTTTAGTGACGGCCTGAAACGCGCGCGAGCCTGGGCCGAGCCCACCGAGGCCGCCGCCTCCGCTCCGGCGCGGATCCCTCCCGGCGGTAGAGAGCGGGTCCGGATCGATCCCCATATCGAGTGCATCACCTGCGGTATCTGCTATTCTGCCTGCTCCATGCCGGGACACGATCCGGCCTTTCTGGGACCCGCGGCGCTCAACCGGGCCTATACGCTGGTGTGCGACAGCCGTGACGCGGCGGACGCGGAACGGTTGGCCGAGGTGTCCGGGGAGCAGGGCATCTGGCGGTGCCACAGCCAGTTCAACTGCACTGAGGTCTGCCCGAAGGGAATCAGTCCGGCCACCGCCATTCAGGGCCTCAAGCGCCGGGCGGCGGCGAGGGGGGCGAAATCTTTCGTCTCGTCCATCATCGGGGGCCGCGCCCCCGGAGCATAAAAATATTTATCTCTCCCACTGGAGAGATTTTTAGGAGGATCAGGCAATGCCTACCGCAACTGGCGCCTCTATCGGCGCCGACCTTATCCGGGAAATCGCTTTCGAACTCAACCGCCGCGCTGCAATTCACATACCTGGTGATGTTCGCCAGAGTATCCGGGGTATGGCCGAGCGCGAGACCGAGCGGCTCTCGAAATTCGTCCTGCTCGAAATCGTGAACAACTACGAAGTGGCGGATGAGGACCTCCGCCCCATGTGCGCCGACACCGGACTTCCGCGCTTCTACGCCAAAATCGGAAACGAGGCCCGGATCGAGGGCGGCTTCGTCGCTTTCGAGAGGAGCATTCGCGAGGCGACGGCCCGCGCGACGACCGAAATTCCCCTTCGCCCGAACCGCGTTCATCCGATCACGCGGAACGATTACAACAACAACGTCGGCATCCACGCGCCGAGCGTGGACTACTCCTGGGAGCCTGGGGCCGACTGGGTGGAGATGACTGCTTTCCACAAGGGAGGCCTGTTTGGCGGCGACTACCGGATGCTCTTCCCCGGGGACGGAATCGACGGAATCCGCCGATTCTACCTTGATGTCATCAGCGAGTTTTTCAAACGTGGGCTATCCTGCCAGCCGGCCATCGTCGGCATCGGCATCGGCGGGACGAAGGACACCTGCGTGAAACTGGCGAAGGAGGCGGCTTGCCTGCGCGTGGTGGGCGACCGGAACCCCGATCCGGAGATCGCCGATCTCGAGGCCGAGCTCGTCGAACTGGGCAAGCGATCCACTCTCGGCGCGATGGGCTTCAAGGGCGAGGGCGCGGTGATGGACGCCCACATCGAGGTCGCCTACACCCACACGGGCGGGATGCCCGTTTCCATTCATCACCAATGTTTCGCCCTGCGGCGGAGCACCGCGCGAGTCCATCCGGACGGGGAGGTCGAGTACCGCGAGGACCCGCGGTGGTTCACCGATTACTATCGCCGCGATTCGGTGAGTTGACAGGGGATTTTTTGGCCATGAGCGAAAAGAACACATCGGACCTCCGGATGGACGAGCACCTCCTCGAGACCCCTGTTTCGCGGGAGGCGCTGGACAAGCTCAGGATAGGCGACATCGTGCGTCTGAACGGCGTGATTTTCACGGGCCGAATCGGTCTTTATAAAAAACTCTTCGACGAAGAGGCCGAGCCGCCCGTCGATATCGCCGCTCTCACGAACGTCACTTTTCATTGCTCCCCCGCGGTGGGCGAAAAAGCGCCCGGCGAGTGGGAGGTCTCAGCCGTTACGGCGACGGCGAGTTTTCGGTTCGAGAAGCATCTGCCCCTGCTCATGGAGCGGCACGGCGTCCGCTGTGTGATTGGCAAGGGGGGAATGTCCCCCGAATTCTACCGGGATCATTTCAAGCGCCTCGGCGGGGTGTTCCTGAATACGGTGGGATACGGAATCGGGGCGCAGTACGGCAGGGGCGTCCAGAAGGTCGAGGCGGTGCACTGGCTCAAGGAGCTGGGCATCGCCCAGGCGATGTGGGTTCTTCGGGTGAAAAACTTCGGGCCATTCCTCGTCGAGTGCGATACGGAAGGAAACAGTCTCTACGAGATGGCGATGAAGGAAACCAACGAGAACCTCAAGGGGCTTTACGCCGATCTCCCCCTGCCCACCCTCAAGCGAATGGGCGAGGTGCATAACCCCGAGGACGAAGTGTTCTGATCCGGTTCCCTCCAAACCGGATCGCTCTCAATGGGAAAAATTCGAATGACCCAAAATCGCGTTATACGGGCCAACCGCGCCCGCATGAAAAAAGAGTTCGATGCGCAGTCGAGGATCGGCCGCCACGGCAAAACCGGGCTGGCGAGAGTCGCCCTCACCCCCGACTACAACCGGGTGCGGGAACTCGTCCGGCGATGGATGGAGTCTTCCGGGCTCAAGACGCGGGTGGACGCCGTGGGGAATCTCATCGGCAGGAAAGAGGGTCGGGTGAAGGGGCTTCCCGCGGTGATGGCCGGCTCGCATCTGGACTCGCAGAATCCGGGAGGACGCTTCGACGGCCCCGCCGGGGTGCTTTCCGCCCTTGAGGCCGTCCGACGAATCGGCGAGACGGACGCCATCCACGACCATCCGCTGGAGGTCGTCGCCTTCGTCGGAGAGGAATCCACCTGCGGGCTCGTGACGTTCGGGAGCAGTGTCATGGCCGGGCAGGTGGGAGCCGCTGCGATGAAGGCGGCGGTTCACTCACCGACCGGCAAGTCGGTCCACGAGGCGGTCCGGCTGGCGGGGGGGAATCCTTCGCGGGTGAAAAGCTGCCGCCTCCCCCGGAATTCGCTGAAGGCGTTTATCGAGCTTCACATCGAGCAGGGGCCCGTTCTCGAGGCGGCGGGGGTGCCCGTCGGTGTAGTCGACACCATCGTCGGTGCGCTCAGGGGGGACATTCATTTCGAGGGCCAGACGGCCCACTCGGGCGGGCAGCCCATGCCCTACCGGCGCGACGCGGCCATGGCCGCCGCGGATTTCATGTTGGAGATGGAGGGCGCTGTGCGGCGGGCGCCCGAGAGGCAACGGATGACGCTGACGTTCGGAGTGATTTCCGCCCGGCCGGGCTGGGTTTCTATTGTGCCGGGCGGAGCGAGCATTTCATTCGATCTGAGAAGCAAAAACGATAAGGCGTCGACGGCGATGCTCGGGCGAATGAGGAAGGCGCTCGGGCGAATTCAAAAAAAACGCGGGGTGAGGGGACGGCTCAAGCTCAGCGTGAAGTACGGGGCCTGCCCGGCCTCCCGAGGAATTCGCCGGGCGATTGAGCGGGCGGCCGGTGAGACGGGCCACCCTTCGATGACGCTATCGAGCGGGGGGATTCACGATGCCTGCCGGATCGCTGCCCTGTGTCCGATCGGGATGGTCTTCGTCCCCTCGGTGAAGGGGCTCTCGCACACTCCGGAGGAGTACACGCGGTTTCCCGATATCGTGGCCGGGGCCGAGGTGTTAACCTCGGCGATCTTGCGGTTGGCCGGCCGCCGGGTGAAGGCGTAAGGGCCGGCGCCTCTTTTCTTATTTTTCCTCGATCCATCTTGCGGCAAAAGGACGGCCGCCGCCGGTGATGATTCCGGCGTCGGAGTCCGCCCAGTCGGCGTAGAAAATCAGGGAAGCTTCATAGCTCGTGGCGCGGGTGTTGCTCGCCCGCGTGTGAGTGATGACGAGGTGGGCGAGTTCCATCGCCTTGGGCAGGTCTTTCTCCCAGATTTTATGCGCCCCGTAGACGCCGTGCTGAATTTTCGATCCGAATTCGGTTTTCCTCGCGGGCAGGACGCTCCCTCCGCTCGGCGGCCCTCCCGGGTCGGGCTCGCTTTCGAGGGGTTTTGAAATGTCGTGGAGCAGGCAGGCGGCGATGAGCAGGTCGCCGTCCACGGTGATTCCGTGAATTTTCTCCGCAACCTCGGCCAGGGCGAGGGCCATCCGGGTAACGCCCTGGATATGGCCTATTAGGGGTTCGTGTTTTTCGAGCTCAAGGTTCTTTGGAATATCCTCGAAGCGCTCCCAGGCGGTCTCGTCGGCGAGTTCGAGCCAAATCCCAACGACTCCCTCCCTGAGGGCCTTGTCCTGAATCTGGTCCACCTCGGGAAATATTTTTCGGACCCCCTCGGCGTCGATCTGGATGACCATGCGGTATGCCCCCCGGTATGTGCGAAAAGGAAATAGGGTAATGCGCGAGAGTGGAATATTATGCCGGAGGAGCGCCCGAAACAATGGGCCGGGCGGCGCGGAGGAAAGGGGTACCGCCATTTTCGGGGAGGGCGGGGTAAGACCCCCGGCTTCAACCAGAGGTGGAATTGGTCTAGCATGGCGGGGCGTCTCCGTAATTTCGAGGATTTTCAGGGAAATACCCAAGGAGCCCGCTGTGCCCATCACCACCCACCCTGAACTCAACGACGCTCACGCAGCGCTGAAGGAGTTGTCGAAATCTTTCGCTAATAGCCGCCTTTTGCCCGGCGCCGCCGAGCGCGATCGCAGCGGCGAATTTCCCGACGACATTTATAGAGAAGCGGCCGGCCACGGCCTGGTCGGACTGAACATCCCCGAGCGCTTTGGTGGGGGCGGCCTCGGTCTGACGGAATCGGCGCTCGTTCTCGAGGAGCTGGCGCGAGTAGACGGCAGCTTTGCCCTGACGGTGGGCGCCTCGGCCGGTCTCGCGGCGGGGCACATCCTGCGGGCGGGGTCCGAGGAGCAGGCGGCTCGGTGGCTACCCCTCCTCACGGGCGGCGAACTCGGTGCGTGGGCGCTGACCGAGCCGGGTTCGGGGAGCGACGCAGCGGCGCTCCGCTGCAGAGCGGAGCGGAAGGGCGGCTCCTACATCCTCAACGGCTCAAAAATGTTCATTTCGCAGGGCAGCCTGTTTTCGGTCATGGTCCTCATCGCCCGGACGGGGGAGGGGAGGAGCGGAATCAGCGCTCTCGCGGTCGAGGCCTCCGACGCGGGCCGCGAGAGCCGCCCAATTCACGGAAAACTGGGCATGCGGTCGATGGACACCGCCGAGATCGTGCTCGAGGACTGCGAGATTCCCGCCGACCGGCTTCTCGGCGGAGAGGGAGAGGGATTCTCGCACGTGGTGGATGTATTGACGGAGGGTAGAATTAGTGTGGGCTCGATTGCCCTCGGCCTCGGGCAGGGAGCGCTCGATGCGGCCCTTGACCATTCTCGAAGCCGGGAGGCGTTCGGTCGGCCCATAGAGAAATTCACAGGGGTCAGGGAGCAGCTTGCCGACTGCGCAATTGCGCTGGCGGCGGGACGGGGGTTGGTCTACCGGGCCGCGCGGTTCGCCGATTTGGGCAGGGACGCGAGCGCTCTCGCGGCCAAGGCGAAACTCTTTTCCAGCGAGGCGGCCCTGCGTGTCTGCGACCGGAGCATTCAAGTCCACGGCGGTTATGGGTATATCGACGAATACCCCGCGCACCGCTTCTGGCGGGACGCGCGGCTGCTCACCATCGGCGAGGGGACGAGCGAGATCCTTCGAGGGGTCATCTCGCGGTCCAAGTTTAAGTAAATTTGAGGCTGGCGATGGCGGACGATGACATTTTAACCGAAGAGCAGAGCATGGTCCGCGGGATGGTTCGCGATTTTTGCGAGAGCGAGGCCGCCCCGCGCGCCGCCGAGACGGATGCCGGCCGGTTTCCCCGGGAACTGGCCAGAAGGATGGCGGAGCTCGGGCTGCTCGGAATGACCGTCCCTGCCAGTGAGGGTGGCGGCGGAATGGACGAAGTTTCCCTTGCGCTCACGATGGAGGAAATTTCGGCGGTATGTCCCTCGCTGAGCGTGGTTTTCGCCGTGCAAAATTCCCTGGTCTGCGCCCCGCTCCACCATTATGGAAACGGAGCGCAAAAGAGGGACATACTCCGGCCATTGATTTCAGGTGAAAGACTCGGGTGTTTCGGGTTGAGCGAGCCCTCGGCCGGCTCGGACGCCGCCGCCCTCCGGACAGCGGCAACGTGCACCGGCGGCGCTTGGCGAATCGACGGGTCCAAGCGTTTCATATCGAACTCGAAAGAGGCCGACCTCTGCATCATTTTCGCCGCGACGGACCGGGAACTCGGCCACAAGGGGATTAGCGCCTTCATCGCCGATACGGGCGCCCCGGGGTTCGAGGTGGGCCCCTCCGAGGAGAAACTGGGCCTCGGCGGAAGCTCGGCCTGCGACCTGAGGTTCGAGAATCTCGAGGTAGGCGGCGAATGCCTCCTGGGCGAGGAGGGGCAGGGCTTCGAGATCGCGATGACCACCCTCGACGCCGGGCGCATCGAGGTGGCGGCCCAGGCCGTCGGCTTCGCGAGGGCCTGTCTGGATGCCTCCGTCGTCTATGCCCGGGAGCGCGAATCCTTCGGACGGCCCATCGCCGGGCATCAGCCGATCAAATGGAAAGTCGCCGACATGGCGACGGATATCGACGCCGCCAGGCTCCTCTACCTCCAGGCGGCCCGGCTCAAGGACGCGGGCCAGCCCTTCTCGGCCGAGGCCGCGATGGCGAAGGTATTCGCCTCGGACATGGCCCAGCGCGCCACCAGCGAGTCCGTCCAGATCCACGGCGGGAACGGCTACATGAGAGACTACCCGGTCGAGCGATTCTTCCGCGCCGCCAAGGCGACCCAGATCTACGAGGGCACCAACGAGATCCTCCGCCAGCTCATCGCCAAGCACCTCCTCACCTAGGCGGGGCCTCTCCTAGGCGGGCCCGCCTCCCTGTCCCCCTCCAACCCGGAAAACCCGCGAATTATACGTAACGCCTGTAATAACAATAGGTTAAACTCGCGCGGCCCCGGTTTGAATCTAAAGAGACCCGGCTCGAATCCAAAGCCCTCTCCGCGGGAGGCCGCGTCCCGAATCCGCCCAACCGGTTTCAACTACTTTGCTATCAATCTGTTATGGGTGCATGAGCGGTCTTTTCAGGTGAGGTGTGAGGAGGATGGGGTCCCCGCCGGAGCCAGCGGGAGGGGCGGATCCCCGGCCAGCTCCTCGGATTTCGTCTCTCGCGCTTTTCTCATCCAGAGATAAAATTTTCCGAGATCAAGTCAATAATCGGGAAAATCTTCGTCCCGCTCATCGCCCGGGCCGGTCCCGCCGGGGGAGGGGGACGCGCGGGACTACAGGCGGTTTTGTGATCGGAGAGGGATCCATTGCGCCCCAAAATGGAGAAAATCGCTTTTTCATTGTGATTTTGGATGGAAGGGATCGTCCCGAAAGGAACGAAGGCCTTTGCTGGTTATGGGTTTCTCGGCGGGAGGCGGCGCGGAGGAAGGAAAACCAGGCCGGATTTTGCTAGATTGAAAGCGACGACAAATCATTCCCGAATAGAGCGGTGATGACGTAATTACTTTCAACCGAGAACCAACATAATACCATTCATAAGGACTTAAAACATGGACAAGAAAATTGCGGTACTCGGCACAGGCGCCATCGGAAGCAGCGTGGCCGCCGACCTCACGAAAGCGGAATACGATGTGACCATCGTCGACCAGTGGGCGGAGCACGTCGAGGCGATGAAAAAAAATGGCCTGCACATCGAGATGCCGGACATGGAACTGAAAGTGCCGGTGAAAGCCTGCCACCTTTACGAAATGGCCTCGTTGAATCCCGAATTCGACATCGTATTTCTCTGTGTAAAATCCTACGACAGCCGCTGGATGGTCGAGCTCATCAAACCCTATTTAAAGAACGAAGGCGTGCTCGTCGGCCTGCAAAACAGCCTGAACGACGATTCGCACGCCTCTATCCTCGGCCGTGAGCGAGTGGTGGGCTGCGCCATCGAGCTTTCGGCGGAAATCTTCACACCCGGCCTGGTGCAGCGTAACACCAGCCATAAGGGCACCTGGTTCGGCCTCGGCGAACTCGACGGGTCCGTTACTCCCCGGGTCAAGGAGCTTCAAGAAATCCTGAGTCACGTTGCCAAAGTGGATATCACCCAAAATATCTACGGGGCAAGGTGGACAAAGCTCCTTGCCAACTCGATGACGATGGGGCCATACGGCCTCCTTGGCATCAAAAACGCCGAGGCTGTGAAGATGGACGGGATGCTCGAAATACAAATGCACCTCGGCAAGGAATCGATGGAAGTGGGCACCGCGCTCGGCTATAGCATCGAACCTGTTTTCGGTCTGAACGCGGACGATTTCGCCGGCTCGGACGATCAGGTGTTGATGACGGCGATGAAAACGCTGATGAGTCATGTCGGCACACGCGCCAGAACCGCCCCGATTCAAGATCACATCAAGGGCCGCAGGAGCGAGATGGCGTTCATCAACGGCCTGGTGTCGAGCAAGGGACGAGAGGTCGGAATTCCGACGCCCTATAACGACGCCGTGACCGAAATCGCCCTCAATATCGACAAGGGCAAACTCAAAATGGACAGCTCGAACTTTGAAATCCTACAGGCGAAGATAGCCGAATCGCATTAGAGAACCTCCAGGAACCGCCTAATTTCCCAGGATAATAAGGGGAGGTTTCGGACAAACAGAGACGGGCCGCTCTTCATTTTCCCGCCTGGGCGGCCGGACGTGTCCCGGTTTTCCGGTGCGGTTGAGCCGCGCGGCCCGCGCCCCACCTGTCAGAGATGAGTTCGATTGTCGAGGGAAAAATCGGCCTCTATCGGGGAATGATCGCTCAACCCGTTCATCCTGGCGTCCGCGAGGTAGCGGCACCCGACCGCGTTCAGCGAATCCGAGGCGAAAATATGGTCGAACCTTCTTCCCGGGGCCTTCGTTTTCTTTCGGATCGGATACCAGCTGAAATCCCGCGACTCCCATCCATGAAGCGTCCGGTAGACATCCGCGAGATCGTATTTTCCCAATCCCGCCATGACGTTGCGCTCCGCCGCGTCCCAGCGCGCGCCGGCCCCATGCCGGAACCGCTTCCGCGTCACGACCTCGCCGTCCCCCCTGATCCGCTGGGCCCAGGTGACCGTCTCTCCCGACGGGTATTCCTCCTGCGGGGTGTTGAAATCCCCGCATAGTATTCGAGGCCGCTTCGTTTTCCTCGCAAGACCCCCGTAAATTCCCTCGAGGGTTTCCACCTTCTTCCATCCATTCGTCGAGCCGGGCGGAATATAGGCGGCGTGCAAATCGAAGGAAATTTCCGGCCCTTCAATCGAGACGGACAGAACCTTTTCCTTCCAAGGAACTTTGAATACTTTCCGGCGATTCAATCTGGCGGGATACCCAGAGGCGATCATGACCCCGTACCGCCTCGGCCCCTTTAACAGCGATGGATTCCGGAACGGCTCGAAACTGTCATGGATGAACGGAAATCCGATTTCCCGTAAACCATCGCGAAACTGCGGAACGCTATTGAGAGTCACTTCCTGGAGGGCGATGAGGTCCGGCCTTCTTTTTCGAAGAAATTCCACCAGATGGGCGACCCTCCGGGACCGGGCGTTCGTATTCCAGGAGATCACTCTCATGAACCGCTCTCCGATAGATCGGCGCGCCGCATCGCAAAAGGCCCGTTTCAAATATCCGGGGTTGTGTCTGAAAAACGGAATTTTCAAATGGTAGCTTGAATCGCGCCATTCTAGCCTCGAATGGCGTCCCCGTGACAAGACGCTCTGCTGGCCACCCGAATCGGCGGCATTTGGGGGGATGGGACCTTCATCGCCGGGGGAGACACCGCCGAGGAAGGATAAAAAAGTTGGATTTTGCTAGATTGGGAGCGTTGCCGCATAATTCCGGTTAATCAACAAACCGTTTGGTAAATGTCGGTTAAATTGAAAGAAAGGTCGGTGCCATGAGGCTTTTTCTCATTCTGGTAGCGTTAGGTCTCCTCCTCCCCCCGCCCTCCGGCGCCGCTACGAAATCGCTGACCTTGGTTTATCCCCAGGAAAAGAACGCATTCCACGAAGCAGCGGCGGCCATCGTCCGGGCGGCCTACGGCAAACTGGGGGTCCAGGTGACCTACAAAACCTATCCCGCGGAACGGGCGCTGCGCTCGTCGAATCAAGGCCGGGCCGATGGGGAATTGGTTCGGATAAAAGGGATCGACAAAAAATACACCAATCTCATCCGGATACCGGTGAGCCATGTACAGGCCGAGCAGATGGCGTTTGGAAAAAGCGGCGGGGTCAAAATCAACGGGTGGGAGAGTCTGAAGCCCTACAAAATCGTGTTTCACCGGGGCTATAAAGTCGCCGAACAAAACACCATCGGAATGACCCGGTTTATCGTTGGCACCGATAGATCGGCATTCTTGATGGTGGAAAAGGGGAGAATGGATGTGGCGGTGGCGAATCGTTTCACCGGTCAAAAACTCATCGAAGAACTGAAGCTCAAAAAGGTTGTCATGCTGTCCCCGCCCGTCCAGGTGAATCCGCTATTTCATTATCTGCACCGCAAACACGAGAGCCTCGTCCCGAAGGTAACGGCGCGCCTCCGGGCCATGAAAAAGAACGGGAAGTTCGAAGAGATCAAAAAGAAATTCGGGATTTTTCCGCTGCAACCATCCTCACGATAGTCGACAACCTTTCGGCCCCTCCGCCAGCCCGAGTCCACCCAACTGCCTCGTATCCCTTTATTATCAACTTGTTATAGATGTCTGAGCGGTCTCCCCACGGTGAAGTATGGGGTGAGGGGTCATCGCCGTGAGAGGCGCCGCTCGAGGAAGGGTGATTCGGCCGGAACTCGAAAGGTGAGGGCGGTGCCGTATTCCTGTCTCAAGTACTTAATACGAAAAGTCAATCAAGCGCTACTCATTGACACGATACTTGAATGTTTATATAATAATAGACATGGAGACATTGAATTCGTCTTTTGTGTGACCCCAGGGGAAGATCGAATGGTTTGTACATTTGCATTCCTCGATCAAGCAGACTTTAACAACGCCGCAATTGTCCATAGGCCCATCCAGTTCAAGCGAGCGGCCATACCGATCTCAATCGAGAGTGCTCCGTGGAAAGAAGTGGCCGGCAAAGGCGAGGCCTCACTCGAAAAGTTGATTGAAATTCCATTCATTCACAGGATTGTGGGGGGCATATGAGAAAATTACTGCCGTTATGCGTTTTAGTACTTGCCGTCGCTCTGCTGATCGCGTCCCCGGATCCGGGCGCCGCGGCGGAGCCCGTTGCGGAACCCGTTAAAGAAAGCAAGGGATTGACGATAGGTGGTGAGATTGGTGTCGCCTATTACGAATATCAGGAGCTGTCCGCCGGAGCGGATAGCGATTTCGATTCCGAGGGACCCGCATGGAACCTGTTCGCAAGATACAAAATAACCGATCGTATTCGAATCGGGCTGGATTGGGAGGCCGCCCGCATCAACAAGGATGGAGAGAGATGGAGCAACGTCGGCACGATAGCTGGTCTTTCGGTTGACCAGACGAACGATCTGGAAGTGGACATCGACATGGTGGATTTGGATGTGAGTTACGCTCTCGCCCAATCCGACACTCTTGAATTCGAGTTGGTGGCCGGGTGGCATTTTCTGAGACACGATTTCTCCCGTTCGAAATTCGCCTTAGAAGTTTTATCCATCTCGTTTTCGGAAAACATATCCCCGGTAAGTGAAGACGTAGACGCGAACGGTATGAAGCTGGGGGCTCGGTTAAAAGGGAATTTTTCACCCCGATACAGGTTCGAGGGTGATTTTAGCTGGAACTTCTTGCACGACGTTGAAGCGGACAACAGTCTCCTGGGAAAGGTTGACTCGGAGGGCAATTCATTCCGGTGGAGCATCCTTTTGGGGTATTCCTTGTCGGAAAAAGTCGAATTGGGGCTGAGGTACAGGGGAACTTTCATCGACGTGGACGAAGGAAGGAGCGCGATTGCGGTTCTCCCGCGAAACGAAACCAAGATGCATTCCTTTCTCGCAACGGTAAAAGTTCGGTTTTAGAAAGTGTGGGGTGACTATTTCGTGTTTAGCCAATCTTCTTCCCTGACGATTTAACGGACCTCTCCGCCGTGTCAACCGGGCGCTCGCCAAGGTGCTTGAATCCCCTCGGGCTCTGCTGCCCCGCAAGCCGGCGCGCCTCCCACGCGGGGTGGCTGGCGGTGCTGGCCGGACTTCCAGTCCT
>JAVEPB010000156.1 GCA_030922375.1 bacterium
CATTAAATATGGCGGACTGGAGCGCCGAGGCAAACAAAACGCGCTCCCTCCGGGGGATCGCCTTCAGCGCCTTTTCGGGGGCCGCCCCGGCCACGAGAGCGGTGAGCACGCGCCGCTCGGCCTTCCATCCCTCGGGATAAAATCGAAGAGCGCCCGCCAAATCGCCCGCTCCGAACCTGCGGGCCGCCTCGGCGGATCTGTTGTTTCCTTCGGCCTCAGCCTCATCTCCACCTTCAGCCGGAGCCTTAATCGGAGAAGGGCCGAGAAGGTGGGCCACGGCCCCGGCCCAATCCCCCAGGGCAAGTGCGCGGCCCACTTCGGCGGAGTTTCCGCGCACACCGAATCTTTGCTCGCCATAGGCGTTGGGAACACCGCGTTCCGTGAGCTCAGCCAGCGTCTCACGCGCCCGATCAGCCGCCCCGGGAGAGACTCCCCTGACTCGAATATCAAAGCGGTTCCCCAGAAGATCGCCCCGCCTGAGCTTGGCTCGGCCTCTCTTGACCTGCGTTATCCGCAGGCCCTCCGGAAGCCGCGCGGCAACCAGCTTGCGCTCCGCTTTACTGCCGGGGGCAAGCGCGGATATCCACTGCAGCGTCACCGCACGCGCATCCTTCAGGCCGGCATAGCCAATATCTTTTTCGTCCACGCCGGCTAAAAGGGCGATGGCCCGGACGGCTTCCAGCGTCGGGAGCCCGCGTTTTTCTAACCGCAGGTAGAGATGATCGCCCAGGCCCTCGGGGGGCTTGAGGGGAATTTCCTCGACGCGGAAATCATCGTCTTCCGTGCGAAGGCGTCCCCCCGTTCCCGGCACCGGCTCCGTCAGGTAAGATTCGTTTCGCGGCGATTCTGTCATTTCAGGAGTTCTCGCCGCGCAGCCCTCACGGTGAGGGCTACGCCCATGGCCGTAATGGCCGATAATCCAACCGCGTTACCAGCGAAAGGGATTTCCCGATGGCCAGCTTTACGGACAAAACGACATTCGCCCTCTTGAGTATTGTCATTATCCTTTACTATGTCTCTTTTCAGAAATCGGCTTCGATCCCGCTCGCTGCCGCCGGAAAGGCGGGCGTCCTGTTTCTCGACATCCTTCCGAAAATGATTCTGGGTTTCATGATCGGGGCGATTCTGCCCGAAATCCTGCCCCAGGATCTGGTCGACGAGTGGCTCTCCGCCCGCTCCGGCTGGAAAGGCATTCTCCTTGGCTGGGTGGCCGGGTGCAGCATTCCCTTCGGCGCTCCGTGGGTGGTCTACCCGATAGTGGCGGGGCTCCTCAAGGGCGGGGCGGGTGTCGGGCCCGTCGTGACCCTGCTGACGGGGACCGCCGTATTCGGCCCGTTCCGGACGCTCGTTTACGAAATCCCGATTCTGGGTGGTGGCTTTTTCCTTGTTCGTGTTTTGTCGGTGATCTGGATGCCGCCGGTGGCGGGCCTTATCGCCCGGACCATCGCGCCGCGTCTCGGCGGCTAGCGTTTTGGCACCTCAATAGGCAGGTCGGTCCTGTCCCCCCACTCTTTCCACGAGCCGAGGTAGTTCCTCACGCGCGGATAGCCGAGAAGACGATAGACCAGGTAGGCGTGGGCGGAGCGATAGCCGCCCTGACAAAGCGGGACGATCTCCTTGTCCGCCGTGCATCCGATCCCCTCAACCATCGTGCGAAGCTCCTTCGCCGGGAGAAGGGCGCCGTCCCCGCCCACAAAATCCATCCATTCGAGATGCCGCGAGCCGGGTATCGCCCCGCCTCTTGCGGCGCGCACGTTCTCAGCGAAATACTCCCCCTCGCTCCTCGTATCGTGAATCACCACACCGGGGTCCTCAAGGTGATCGAGAATATAGCCGGCCGTGGCGATTTTTCCCTCGTCGGGGGTTTCGAGGTGGCTGGCGAAGCTGGACCGTATGATTTTCCTGGTCCCCCCGGGCCCCGGGTCCTGGGCGCCCTGGGCCATCGGCCAGGCCTCGGTCGTCACCGGATATCCTGCGTCCCTCCAGGCCCTCATCCCCCCGTCGAGGACGTGAACGTCTTTGTGGCCGAGATACTCGAGAAACCAAAACCCGCGCGCCGCGCGAAATCCGGTCGCGTCTTCATAAAAAACCACCGTCTTCCCATAATCAACGCCCCGGATTTCCATGAGATAGGCAAGCATCCAGGTAAACGCCGCCAACGCCTCGGGCCCCGTATCGTTGAGCGATATCCCGTAGATGTCGAGGTGCGCGGAGCCCTCGATGTGCCCCCCGTTCCAATTGGGCGCGGGGCGCGTATCGATCAATATCAAATCGTCGTCCTTGCGGCCGCCGATCCGATCTTTCAGGCGATCGGGGGACCAGACAAGATCCGGGTTGGTGTAATCTTTTCCGGACATACCGGAAAACCCTCCTGGCGGTTTGTGGGGCCGGGCCGCCCTAACGGAAGTCCCGGGGACTCAACGGCTCGACCTGATCGGTAAGCTCTCGGGTGGGAGCGGTTGGATGAACGACGCGCATGTGAACCTTGTTCCGCCCCTCGCCGGTTATAAAGCGGTATCCCAGTTTCGCCACGCGGGAATAGTTGTACCAAACGTGCGTGTTTCGCTCTCCGCCCGAAACCAGAACAAGGTGGACCATCTCGATCCTGCCGTCCGGAAGGGTGATTACTTCCATCAGGTGAATCTCGCGCGAAAAAGTCTCCGACGTGCCGTTGGCCATTGTGATGGTCACCACCAAATCGAGCGGACGCTGGGTCGGAGGAAGCGTCACCTGCGGAACGGCGCCGGGGGCGGGGGTGAGCCCCGAGGGGGCGGCGGGCGCCGTGATTCCCGGCACCGCCGGAAGCTGGGCGGGGGGCTCGGGGGTTGTCTGCGCGGCTAGGCCACCGGCCAGGCCC
>JAVEPB010000157.1 GCA_030922375.1 bacterium
TGTTCGCGGCGCTTCCATGAATATTTACAAAGAGCTTAACCGCGGATCCAAAACATTTCGTAGCCAGTCGCCCACCAGGTTCGATCCCAGCACCGTAAGCGTAATGGCGAGGCCCGGAAACGTAACCACCCACCAGGCGGTATATAGATGAACTTTCCCGTCGCTCAATAATCCTCCCCAAGTGGGTGTCGGCGGCGGAACACCGAGCCCCAGAAAACTGAGACCCGCCTCGATGATGATCATTCTTCCCAAGTATAAGGATGCGATGATAACAACAGGTGCGAGCACGTTCGGGAGTATATGGCGAAAAATAATCCGAAAATGGCTGCCGCCGATGCTCCTGGCCGCCTGAATGAACTCCTGCTCACGCAGGGAGAGGACTTCGCCACGCACAACCCGGGCGTAAATCACCCATATCCGCATCGACATGACGAGGATCAAGACCGTCAGACTCGGGCCGACAATGGCGATAGTGGCCAATGCCAACAAAATAAAAGGAAACGAAAGAACAAGATCGACCAGCCGCATCAAGACAAAATCAATTTTCCCTCCGAAATAACCCGAAATCAGGCCCACGATCAATCCGACGCTCCCGGTGAGAAAGACCGCGAAAAAACCGACTATCAGAGAAACGCGCGTTCCGTATATGAGACGGCTCAGGAAATCCCTTCCGAGATGATCCGTGCCCAGCAGGAAGGTCGTGTGCCCATCCGTCCACATCGGCGGCTTCAGGGCACGGCTCAACAACTGCTCGTGAGGACTAGCGGGCGAGATAATGGGCGCCAGAACCGCACAAAAGACGACTCCTAAAAGAATAAGAACGCCAAAGAACGCGGACTTATCCTTCAGAAGCGATGCCATGGCCTTTCGCCAGCGGTTCTCCTCGCGGACTAGACCGTTGCTGTCGAGGTTCGCGGGAATCTCTATTTCCTGCCTCGCCACCGTCATGAGTAGGATATCCGTGGGTCAAGATAGGCGTATAACAAATCGACCGTCAGATTGATGATGACAAATCCCGAGGCCATCAGAAAAACGGCGGACTGCACAATCGGAAAGTCGCGATTCGCGATCGCCTGCACGACAAGCCGGCCAACGCCCGGCCATGCGAAAACAACTTCAATGATCACCGTTCCGCCAAGTAAAATTCCCAGGTCCAACCCCAGCACCGTCACAATGGGTATCGCGGAATTTTTGAGGGCGTGAACCATGAGAATAATTTTTTCGTTCAACCCCTTGGCGCGCGCCGTCGTGATGTAATCCTGCCGCATCACCTCAAGCATCTGAGAGCGCATCAGCCGCGCCAGCCGCGCCAGGTGATACGTCGAGGCGGCGAAAGCGGGCATGATGAAATGAGACCAACCGCCACGCCCGAACGAGGGCAACACGCCCAGGAACACGGAAAAAAACATGATAAACATGATGGCCAGCCAAAAATCCGGAACCGCCTGAATCAGAACGGTTATCCCCACACAGCTCTTGTCGTAGAGCGAACCCTCCTTGAACGCCGCCAGGCATCCGAACGGAATCCCGATCACGACCGCGAACATGAACGCGCCCAAAGCCATCTCTAAAGTCGCGGGAAGGCGTTCGAGCACAAGTCCCATCGCGGGCTCGCCATGCTCTATCGATTCCCCGAAATTCCCATGGATCGCGCCCTGAAAAAAACGGGAGTATTGAACCCACAGAGGCTGATCGAAGCCCATCAGTTTTTTCATGTAGGCGATATCTTCCAGCGTTGCATCGGTGTCCATCATGACGGACACGGGATCTCCCGTCATGTGAAGAAGCAGAAAAACGATGATCATCACTAATTTGAGCAGGACGATCGCCTGGAACACGCGTTTGACTACGTAGCTAGCCATCTACACATCCATTTATCGACCTATTGGGGATAAGCTCAAAAACACCCCCGGCAGAGGGAAGCTTCTCCCTCTGCCAGAGGTGCCTCAAGAAGCAGCAGCTAAATTAGTTTGAACCCGCCAACCCAACTTCGGCGGCGATCAATTTGCCGTCGGCGCGCGGCGTCCACGAAAGTTTCTTTCTCACGCCGAAAATCCGGAAGGTCTGATACAAGGGAACTATCGGCACTTTTTCATGGCGCAAAATCCGGCCGATTTCCTGATACTTTTTCTCTCTTGCCGCATTGTCCATGGTGGACCTGGCTTCGTTGATCAACTTGTCGATGCCTTTATCCCGGAATCCGCCATAGGCGGAGCGGCTGCTAATCGCGCCGGCGAACATATGCTCGGTGCTGAACGCCGTGTTCATGCGCGCCAGGTAATACAGGAACGGCTTCACGTTGTCCTTGTATTTGCTGAAGATAATTTTCTTCATCGAGCCCCATTCCATCACCCGGACATTCGCCTTGAGACCGATCCTGGCCCACTGGCCGGCGATGCCCTCGAGCGCTTCCTTGCCCATCATGAAGCGGCCGCGCGGAATGTAAACGTCGAACGAAAAACCCTTGCCGAAACCGGCCTCGGCAAGCAGCTTTTTCGCCTTAGCGGGGTTATACGGATATGGCTTCAAGTTCGGGTTATGTCCAAAGCTTGCGGGACCATCAAGAACGGCCACCGGTTTGGCGAATCCCATCATCACGTTTTTGGTGATGGAATTCCGGTCGATGGCGAGATTCATCGCCCTGCGGACCCGGACATCCATCCAGGGAGCTCCTTTTTTGATGACCATGAGGATGTAGTTGGTCCTCGGAGACTGCTTGGTGATGACCTCGGCGCCCTTGCTGGCCTTGACGCGGCCGCTGAGACCCGGCGGGAGGTTATCGATAATGTCAACGTCTCCCGAAATCAGCGCGGCCACGCGCGTTGTCGACTCCGGAATAAACTTGACGACAGCGGTCTTGACCTTGGGCTTTCTCGATGCGTTCGGATTTTCTTCGTAGACTACTTCCTCTCCCTTGCGCCATTTTTTCACGACGTAGGGACCGCTGCCAACCGGATTACGGGCCAGGAATTTCTTGTTGTGCTTTTTGTAATGCTTGGGCGGAACGATGAACCCGTAGATAGCCAAAAACGGCGGGAGCATCGGGTCCGCCTTTTTCGTATGAATCCGGACGGTGTACTTATCGACCACCTCCAGGCTCTTGATACTTTTGAAGTAGCGGTACTGCTTGGACTTCATCTTGGGATTGAGAATCCGCTCGAAGCTGAATTTCACAGCTTCGGCCGTAATCGGATCCCCGTTGCTGAATTTAAGCCCCTCGCGAAGCTTGAACTCCCATACCTTGGGGCTCGCCATCTTGTAGCTTTTCGCCAGCAGGGTCTTCAGGCTCCCGTCCGGCGCTCGAGTGAGAAGCGTCTCGAAAACATTCGGGTGGTGCATCGAAATCGGAAGCGAACTAAACGTATGGGGGTCGAACGTGGACAGCGCTCCCGCCATGCCCAGAACGACCTTGCCCTTGGATGCCGCATTTACCGTAGCAGAGGTCCACAAAAAGGACACTGCCAGAACCAGAGCCAACACCATCTTTCTCTTCATTGTATCTCCTCCTTTGTTCGCGGACTTAAAGTCCATTTAGAGACAAGCCAACTCATCGGAGCAACGATTCAACTGCTCAAAGCCACTATCGGTCACGAGATAAGACTCACCCCAGAATATCTGACGATCGGGTCCAAGTTGATACATGGGATGCACAGTGATCACCATTCCGGGCTCTATCGTTCCGTTGGATTTCGGCGTGATCATGTAATCGGTCAGGTCCAGACCCGTGATATGGACCAGCCCGTAGGGCCAAACTTCGAATCCCTTGGCTTTAAAAACATCGTCCATGGCGCTCGCCAGCCCGACCATTGGCTCGCCCGGATTGAGGTGATCGAGCGAAGCGTCCCGCGCCGCACGCACGACGTCATAGGCATCGATCAGCCATTGCTCCGCCGGTCCCAGGCAGAGAACGCGCACCAACTGGTTCCAGTAGCCCTCCACGCGGGGCGAGATTTCAAGCAAGAGGGCATCGCCTTTTTTCATGGCTCTTTTTGTCTGGGGGATCACATATCCCCAGGGAGCCTCGCCGCCGCTAGCCATGCTCGCCAGCCCCATCATGTTGAAATTCTCCGTGCCGCCCTCGGGGATAATCACCTTGTCCATCTCTGCTCGAATATCGAGTTCGGTGACCCCCTCGCGGGCAAACTCGCACACCCACTCCCAGATGCGATCGCCCAACAGCGCGGCGTGGCGCGACATCTCGATTTCCTCGGCGCTTTGAACCAGGCGGGGCTTCCAAACCATCTCGCCGGCATCCACCCACTCTTTCGCCGGTATTTGATCCTGAAACTGCTGGTACCAGCTGTACGGAATGATGGAGAGGGTCGAAATCCCGATCCTTTTTCCCGGGTCTGAAATTTCTTTAAGATAGTCACTCGCCTGAGTAGGCACCGGGGTCATCGCCTCGCAGCGAACATCTTCGATCCACCCGACCCGATTCGCCTCGATTCGCTGGTTTTCCACGCCAACGAACAAAACCGGCTCACCCCTTAGCGGAAATACCAACACTTGCTGGCCCGAAAACGACCGGAAGTTACTCACGTAGGCGAGATTTCCGGTCCGGGGGCCCTGTCTCCCGCTGTTTCCGTAAACAACCAGGATGTCAAGATTCTCGCTCTCCATATCGGAGCGCAGTTTCGCATGGCGCCGGTCCCGCTCTTTTGTCGAAAAGCTCACGAACTCGCTCCCTCTCTCGATTAAAAATAATTCCGGTATGAAAAAACTCCCGCCGGTCCGTCTCGCGCCTTCGGTTGATAAAATCGCTAAAACATGACCTTTCCGCCCGAGACCGCCAAATTGACACCCGTAATGAAGGAGGTTTCCTCGCCGCAGAAAAACACCACGGCCTCGGCCACATCCTGCGGAACGCCCATGCGCCCCACCGGAGTTTGATCGATATATTCTTGTTGATAGCCGCCCGAGTGGAGGATCGGCCGCTCGGTGGTGGTCAAACCGGGCGAAACCATATTGACGGTGATCCCGTGGGGGCCCATCTCTACGGCCAGGGTTTGAGAGAAATAAAGAAGAGCCGATTTAATCGACCCGTAGGAGTTCGTGCGGGCTCTTTTCTCGCCGAGAACCGTGCTAAGGATATTGATAATCCGGCCCGAGCCCCGCTCGATCATCGCGGGAATCGCGGCCTGGCAGCAGTTAAACGTACCCTTGAGCATAACCTCGACATGGGGCGCATAGTCGTCCTCCCAGTTAAGCTCGATAAAACTCCTGCCTTTTACGAGTTGGCGGGCATTGTTCACGAGGATGTCCACGGGACCCAGGTCCTCCCGGCAACGCGCGATCATCTCCTCCACCTCACCTCGGTTTGATACATCCGCGCGGTAAGCGAAGGCCGCGCCCCCGGCGGAGCGAATTTCCTCGACAACGGCGTTGGCATCATCGGATTTCGAGTTAAAGTGGACGGCAACGGAGGCGCCGCGGCGTGTCAGCGCAAGGGACATCGATTTTCCGATGCTTCGGTTCCCTCCTGTGACAAGTGCTACGCGGCCATCGAGACCCATGCCCTGCTCCCCTCGCTGCGCCGAATCGCGGGCTCCCGCTTTTCCTGCGCGAAATTTCATTTTCTCTTTGTATGAAATATAGGACTTTTATGCCAAAAATCGCCGTCCAATGATATACTGAAATTTTCCCAGGTATTAGTTTTAATACCATGCAATGAACCAGCAGGCAAGGGACAAAAATATCTTATATAACCTATCTTATCTGATTAAATTTTAATCTTTTTACCGCTAAAATAAGTTGTCGATAAAGATATTTTATAATGTACTTTCAGGTTCCTCCCGGAGGCCGGGGGATTCGGATTGGGCGCGCATTGCAGGCAACAAGAGTATATAAATAAAGGGGGAATATGCTTGAATTTTCTCGGAACGAACTTATCGGCCGCCTGAGGCAGGCAAGAATCCTCCTACAAGACCGATGAGTACTCAGGAGGCATCAACGAAAATTAAGGGACAAAATGAACGAAATATCAGCGGAGAGAACTCTCAAAGATAAATCAATCCCCTACTACTATCAGATCATGAAAGTCCTGCGCAGGAAAATCGAGCAGGGCGAACTGGCTCCGGGAGAAAAACTCCCCAAGGAGCTGGACCTGGCTAAATCCTTCGGCGTCAGCCGGGTGACGCTACGCCAGGCGCTCTCCATTCTCGAAGCGGACGGATTGCTGGAGCGCGCGCGCGGGCACGGCACCTTCATCACAAAAACTCTTAGAAATCCCCAAAAAATCAAACTGACCGGAATCATCGAGCAAAATTTTTCGGCCGGGGAGGAGCGGCGTTTGCTCTCGATAGATGAAGTGACCGCCGCTCCCGATGTGGAGGAATTTTTCGATCTTCCCGATAACTCCCGGCTTACCCGGATCCGCCGCCTGAAGATGAGCGGAGATTCCCCTTATTGCTACACCATGAATTTCTTGCCCACGATTCTGGCTAAAAAAGTGGAGCGAAACGATATCCTGAACCGAAGTATGTTCGATATCATAAAAAAACGCCTACGTATTCAAATCGGCAAAATCAACCAGACTTTCGAAGCCCGGACGGCCGACAACGAAGTCTCGGAACATTTGAAAATCGGAATATTGGACCCGGTCTTATACGTTGAAACATTTGTGTATGGAGCGGACGGCGAGCCGATTGAATTTTCCCAAATTTACTACCAAGGGAATCAACACAAATACAGCATTGAGCTTTTAAGCAACGGGGACGTTCTATAAACTTCGGCTTCCCCCAAAGCGCTTCACTATTTAATTCACCCCCAGGCCCACCCACTTGCATGAAATACGGAAATTTTCACTTGCCTGTTTTTCGGAATTTCATCCAGCCAGGACGCTACTCGTTTTAACAGGGAGGAAACATGACGAATCAAGCTTTAAAAGGAAAAATGATCGGCTTCATCGGTCTGGGCCTCATGGGCCAGGCCTTTACCAAAAATCTCATACAGGACGGCTATACGGTTTTCGGAACTGACCCCATTCCCGCAGCACGTCGCAAGTTCAAAAAAATCGGCGGGGCGCCCCTCTCCTCTCCCAGGTTGGTGGCCGAAGAATCGGATATCCTCTTTATTTCTGTGCCGAACTCTAAAGTCTCGCTACAAACCGCCCAGGGGAAAGAAGGTTACCTGGCTTTTGAGCCCGGCCGCGCTCCGGAAGTGGTCATCGACACCACCACGGCGGATTCGGACGATTCGAGAAAACACGCACTGTTGTGCAAGAAGAAAAAGGTGCCCTATCTTGACGGTTGCGTCAGCGGAAACAGCGGTTACGTGGCCGAGAGGGAAGGGCTGTTTCTTGTCGGGGGAGATAAAAAAGCCTATCAAAAAGTAGCGCCTCTTCTCGGGGAGATGCTCTCGGACCAGATCTATTGCGGGCCCTCCGGCGCAGGGGCCGAATTAAAAGCCACGGTAAACTACCTCACCACCATGGGGCGCTGCGTTATTTCCGAAATACTGAGGGTCGGTTTGCGCTGCGGCTTCAAGAAAGATTTCCTGCTCGACGCGCTCATGCGAAGCCGGGTGGGCGGATGGGCCCAGTTTCGAACCCAGGCCCCCGACATGGTCCACGAAAAATTCAGCAATCCCATGAGCACTCTTGATGTGCAGATGAAGGATATCCAGCTCGGGGTGAAACTCGCGAGCCGTGTTGGAGCCGTTTCACCGGTCGGCAAGGCCTGCATCCCGCTCTACAGGGAAGGAATCCGCGCTGGCTACGGAGACCTAGACGGCATATCCGTCTACAAGACCTACCTCGACCGGGAAAAGAAGTCCTAGGCGGCTGGGATATTCCGGAACCTATTCCAGTAGCCTCTTCACCGCCTCGATCGGTAGCGGATCGCCGCTGGCGGCGTTTTGCCTCGCCTGCTCCTCGGTCCGGATTCCGGGGATAATGGTGCTGATATTCGGATTCGATACGCAGAAGCGAATGGCCACCTCGGCGGGCGAGAGGTTCAGCTGGCCCGCTACATCCCGAAGGCGATTCAGTTTTTCCTGGAATTTTCGGATGTTCTCCGCCGTCAGAATCCGGCGGCGCATATCGTCTTCGCCAAACTCGGCGGTTTCATCGAATCGGCCGGAAAGAAACCCCCGCTTGAGGGGAACCCGGCAGATGACGCCGACCTCCTTTCCCTTGGCTCTCGCGAATGACTCCGCGGCCTCCTGCTCGAGAACGTTGTACTCCATCTGAAGGAGCGTAGGCTTTTTCGACTCGATGGCGTAATCGCACTCCTCCGCCGTGTTCACCGAAACGCCCCAAGCCCTCAGCTTGCCATTGTCCTTGCATTTCTCGAGAAAGGCATAGCAATCCTCCGCCTTCATATCGTCGAGTTTGGGGTTGTGAAGCAGGTATAAATCTATCGCCTCCCGCCCCAAACGCCGGAGGCTTTCCTCCAGACACTTTTCGATGAAAGCAGAGGTGAAATCGCGGCCCCAGCCCCCGCTCGGAAGCGTTTCGAAGCTGTTTCCCCCCTTGGTGCAAATAATAATATCTTCGCTGCCGGATCGCTCGGCCAGGAATTTCCCGATAATCGTTTCGCTTCGCCCTTCGCCGTAGGCGTTCGATGTATCGATGAAGTTGATGCCGCCGTCGATGGCGGCATGCAGCGCGCGCAGGCTTTCATTGTCATCGACAGGCCCGAAACGGCCGCCTATCGTCATCGCCCCGAACCCGACGGCCGTGACCTCCAGTCCGCTACTTCCAAGCAATCGCTTTTGCATTTCCGAATTCCTTTCTTTTTTAAAAAACGCACGTGCGCCGTCTTGCCGGACCTGATCCTAGAAAGAGGGAATCCCGGCCAAGCGGCGGAGCACCTCGATTGCGGCCGCGTTGTCCGCGTCCTCGAGCCCGCCTAGCTCGGCGGCCTGTAGAATTTGATCGTGAACACCGCTCAAAAACATCGGAGTGTTGAAAAGCCGCCCTTGCTCCAGGATGAGGCGGACATCTTTATGGTGCTGGCGAATTCGGGAGCTGGGGTTGTCGTAATCCGCCCGCACCATCCGCCCCCCCCGGTGGGCCATGGCCTTGCTGTAGGCCGATGAGTCCTTGAGAACCTCGAGCAGCGCTTCCATGTCCATGCCCGACTTCATGCCGAGGACCAGCCCCTCGGCCATGACCAAGCGGTTTAAACCCGAGATGAGGTTGACGATCAGTTTGGTCCGGGCGCCCGCGCCGCTGGGGCCCATATGATGGCAGGATCGGGCGAAGGCGGCGATGACGGGCCGCGCCCGCTCCAGGTCGGATTCGTCGCCGCCGGCCAGCGCCACGATGTCATCCCGGCTCCCGCTCAGGCTGACGTCAAGGAAGGAGTTGCCGCGCCCGCGAAGCCCGGCGGCTGTCTCGATAGAGTCCTCAGGCCGTGAGGTCGTGGTATCGATAACGAGGAGCGACTCCTCCGCGCTCTCAATAAGCCCCCCGGCCCCGAAACAAACCTCCCGCACGATATCGCTGTTCATCAGGGAGAGGACAACAAATGCCGCGCCCGCCGCCGCCCCGGCAGGCGATTCGGCCGGAGTTCCGCCATTCTCCTCGAGCAGCGACATCCGCTCTTTGTCGATATCGTAACCCCGGACTTCGTATCCGGCCCGGACGAGTTTCGCGGCCAGGACCGAACCCATCAAACCGAGACCCACTACACCTAATTTTTGCGGCATGGCATTTTCAGGCACGAACAGCCCCCCCCAGACAAGTTATAAAAAGATGAACCCCAGATAATACCCGACCGCCGGAAAACCTGAAATCGATTGATTCCGCCGGCAAAAACCAAGGATAATGGACGAAACTTCATTTATTTATGGTGAAACTTGATTTCTCCATACCGGGAGATCGGCGTGAAAACCCCCAGTCATATTCGTTTCGCGGGATATTCCCCTCCGGACACCACGCACAGCCGAGCAGTCTCCCGCTTCCGGGACGAACTCACCGCCCGGCTGGGCTCCTCCGTCAGGGTGGATTTGTTCTGGAACGTATTCGACTTCGGCTACAAGGGGATGGATTTGACAAACATGGTTGAAAGAGGCCAGCTCACGATGTGCTATTCCTCAACCGGCTACGGTCTCTCGGATCTGATTCCCGAGCTTCGGATAATCGACTTACCGTTTTTCTTCGATAGCGTGGAACACGCACACCGGGCCCTAGACGGGGAACTCGGCGCTTATCTCACGCGCCGAATCGAATCCCAAAAAGGATGTCGCATTCTCGGTTATTGGGACAACGGCTTTCGGCATATATCAAACCGTCTGCGCCCGATCCGAACTCCCGAAGACTGCGCGGGTCTTCGCATTCGGTTGATGCCCAACGAAATCCACAAGAAAACCTTTGAGTTGATCGGAGCCGCTCCCTTCCCCATGAATTTAGAGCGGGGCCTCGCCATGATGGCGTCGGGGGAACTCGATGCCCAGGAAAACCCTCTGGCGAATACCTCGGCTTACGGCATCAATAAATATCATGAATACATCACGATGACCGGGCACTTTTACGCGGCCCGGGCGATTTTTACGCACAAGCAAAGCTTCGATTCATGGCCAGAGGAGATTCAGGCCGCGGTCCGGGAAAGCATCAGGGAAGCCATCTTATTTCAAAGAGAAATAGCCCAGGCCGAGGAAATCAAAAAACGCGGGGAATTGGAGAGCGCGGGCATATCCTTCGTCGATCTAACGGCGGAAGAACGCTCCCGCTTCGAGAACGCCGTATCGCCCATCGTCGAAGAAGCGCGCGGACAGTTGCCCGAAGAGCTGTTTCGCCTGGCCGCCCGCCGCTAGAAGTCCGGGAATTTTTCCATCAAACGATGGTCATCCCGCCGTCCAATACGATGGTTTGGCCGGTCATGTAGGAAGATTGAGAGGTCATCAGAAAAATGACGGAATCGATGACTTCTGAGACTTCGCCAAATCTCCCCATCGGCATTCTCCGGTAGCGCTCCTCAAGGTTTCCGGGCTGGCCATGCCCTTGGGACTTTCGCCTCTCCGTGAGGATCGGTCCGGGCGCGACCGCGTTGACCCGGATTCCGAACTCAGCGAGCTCCACGGCGAGCGCCCGCGTCACCCCTTCGACAGCCCCCTTCACCGCAACGTAAATCACCCGCTCTTTCACCGGGGTCCGGGCGTAGAAGCTCGACATATTCACAATCGCGCCGCCTCCCCGCTTGCGCATCTCCCGCGCCGCCCGCTGGGCGCATAAAACGCACCCCTTCACACCCACCGCAAGCGCCAGATCCATAGTGGGCTCATCGATATCCTCGAGAGGTATGTTCGAGCGGACCACCGCGCAGTTCACCAGAATGTCGATACCCCCGAACCTCGAAACGGCTTCGCCGAAAATGCGCTCGACCTCCGCTTCGCGGCTCAGGTCCGCCTTGATGCCCAGAAACGATTCACCGAACTCGCGCTCCAGTGAGGAAAGCCCCGCTCCCTGAATATCCACACCGGCCACCCGGCCTCCCTCGGAAATAATCCGGCGCGCTATCCCCTCACCGATGCCCTGTGCCGCGCCGGTGATCAATGCCACCTTTCCTTCAAGCTCCATAACTCCCCCCGATAAACACCTGTCTGTAAACGGTCCGAAATAACTTTCCGTTTACCGATTTTATGATGATTCCAAACAATGAAAAGACAGCCTCACACTATATTGAAACTGAAGGAAAACATACCAGAGAAAGCAAACTGCACCGCACCATGATTCCGCCCGGCAGGGGAGATGCACATCCTCGCGGAACCGGCGCTGGGCGATCTGAGGGGAGGTCGCGCTCATCGATGGCGGGCGCACCAGCACCTCCGGTGCGGCCTTTACCGGCGGCGGCTCCGGCCCTCGCGCGCCCGTTATGAAACTGGCACAATTGTTTCAAGTCATCATTCACGAGTTCTGAACGGAATTTTCGGTATTTTTAATTCGATGCGCCGGATCGGGCGCAAACCACAAAGGCGAAAACATGGACAAAAAAATAGCCATCCTGGGATCCGGAGCCATCGGCAGCAGCGTGGGCGCCGATCTCACTGAAGCGGAATTCGACGTGACAATCTTCGACCAGTGGCCGGAGCATGTTGAAACGATGAGAACCCAAGGACTGCACATCGAGATGACGGACGGGGACCTGAAAATTCCGGTGCGGGCCCATCATCTGTGTGAGCTGGCCTCGGTCAAAATGGAGTTCGACATCGCCCTGATCATCGTCAAGTCCTACGACACCCGATGGATGGCCGAGCTCATCAAGCCCTACCTCAAGAGCGGTGGGGTGGTCGTCGGCATGCAGAACAGCATGAACGACGATGCGATCGCCAGCATCATCGGCCGTGAGCGCACCATCGGATGCGTGGTTGAGCTCTCTGGGGAAATATTCACACCCGGCCGGGTCCAGCGGGACACCACCCGGAAAGGCACCTGGTTCGCCGTAGGCGAACTCGACGGCTCGTTCACCCCGCGCCTCGAGGAGATCCGGTCGCTCCTGAGCAACGTCGGTGTGACCGAGATAACCAACAATATCTACGGCGCGAAATGGACCAAGCTCATCGCCAACACGATGACGATGGGGCCGTTCGGTTCGTTCGGCCTGACGAACTGGGAGGCGATGAAATTGCCCGGAATGTTCGAGATCTCGGTGAGTCTCGGCAAGGAATCGATGGCGGTGGGCGCCGCCCTCGAATACCGGATGGAACCCATTTTCGGCCTGAGTGAAAAAGAGTTCTCCGGTTCGAGCGACGAAGTGCTGGTGACGGCCATGAAGACTCTGATGAAGCACGTCGGCAGCAAATCCACCACCGCCCCCATTCACGACCACATCAAGGGCAGAAAAAGCGAGACGGAGTTCATCAACGGCCTCGTGTCGAGAAAGGGCAAGGAGTTGAGTGTGCCAACACCGTTCAACGATGCCGTGGCCGAACTCGCCCGCCAGATTGACAGCGGGGAACTCAAAATGGATGTCTCGAACTTCGACCTGCTCAAGGCCAGGTTGGCTGAAAAGGAGTAAGTGAGGGCGCTCCGGGGCCGGGGGAGTGTCTTCAATCGGATTCCTGGACCGGACGAGAATAATTTTCCAGCTTTAACGCGTCTGCGCCATCAACGGAATCCGGCTCCAGTTCCCGTACTTTATTCTCCGCCTTGCGAAGACGGTTGGTGAGATCCTGGATTGTTTTGTCGGCGCGCTGAAGATTTTCCGTAAGCTGGCGGGCCATATTGATGCTGACCTTGCAGCGCAAGCTGGATAGGTGGGAGCCAAGTATTTCCTTCGTTATCACGAGGACCACAGATTTTTCCTTGGCCATGGCCGTCGCAGTCCGGGTGTTCAAGCCAAGGATTGCCATCTCTCCAAATATCTGACCCGATGATATCTGAATTTCCCTGGGATCGATCAGTATCCTGATTTCCCCCTGAATAACAAGATAAAATGAGTCGCCTATATCCCCCTTCGAAAACACCTGGTCTCCAGGTTGGTAGGTTTTCCGTTTGCTTAAAAAGAGGATTTCGTTGATCTCGCTTTTAGCCATATCCATGAAAAAAGAATAATTCGACTGAAGCTTGTTAATGAGGCGTTCCGTTGAAAGAGGCAGCTGCGGCTGAAAGACAATTTTGTGACTCTTTCTTTCATCACGCTCTTGTTTCGGCATGACTTTCAAGAGAGTCTCCTTTTGGGCAATGACTTCGGCTAGCGGCTCTATCGATAGCTCCTTCTCTTTCATGCAACCAGGATACGCCCGGTGTATAAATATAATTTCAAGAAATCATAAAGATTCGGCAAAGAAGAGGCAGCCATAACGTCAGGACGCGGAGTTGCTTTTATCCTTTGGCGGTTTTGATTAATCATAGGCTTATTCCTAAACAAGCTTCATTCCTGCCCTTAATAACAATGGATCAACCGGGAAATTCACTGATGTTGACAATTTCACTGATATTGACAATTTTTGAATTTTTTTAGTTTTTATTATTAACTCTAATGTTCCTTTCGTACCGAATATAAACAAAGGCCCCGATCCGTAGCGGACCGGAGCCTCAAAAATGGAAACGCAACAAACAATTTTTCCCTTACTCACTCGCTTATTACAGCCACAACCTATCCGGCGCTCATCCTCCGCGGCATAGCGCGGCGATGAGGGCTAGGCCCGGCCCCAGCGCTTTTCCTCGAAGTAGCCGCGCAGATAGGCTACCTGCCCGGCGTGCTGGGTATTGTCCGAGACGATGCTTACCAGCCGCACCCCCACCGTGGGTAGGGGGTCGTACTGCGGCTCGTCGAGCTCACGAACCAGGTCGGCCGGTTTCAAGCCGGACAGATACGCCTTGCTGCGCTCGAAGACGGCATCTTGATAGGCGAGCAACACCTCGGCCGGCTCCACCTTGAAAGAAGCCACATCATCGAAAGTGTGCCCCTGCCCGGTTTCGGCGTCGTCGGGCTCCATGCCGAAGCGGGCGTGCCAGCCACCGCTGATCCACAACTCGGGCAGCTCCGCCAGATCCGAAATATGATCGTCCTGGACCCGGGTGAGATGCCAGGCGGTCCAGGCCATGGAGTTGGCGTGAGGCGCGGGCATCCGGCAAAGCATATCGGCCGGAGCGCCCTCGAGCGATCGATGCAGTATGGCGTTCACCCTTCCAAGGCCTTCGGCGATGAGTTCGGCGCCTCCCATGATTATCTCCTTGATAGAATGCCGGTGACCTCGGGCCGCAGGCTAGCTGAGTTTTTCTCCGAAGAACGCGAGCGCCTTATCCCAGGCGTCGTCACTCGCCGACGCGCCGTATCGATCCGGGTTGTCCTCCCACTGGAAGGCATGGCCCGCTCCGTCGTAGCGGTGAAAGGTATGCTCGATTCCGGCTTTTTGGAGGGCCGTTTCGTAGTCATCCACATCCGCCGGAGAAGGGTTCTTGTCGTCGTTTCCAAAAAATCCGATGACCGGACACGGAATGTTCCCCGCGAGTTCGATGGCGGGCGGATTGCCTTCGCCCCGCACCTCCTTGACTCCGCCGCCATAGAATACCGCGCACGCCTTGTAGCGGGGGTTTGTGCAAGCGCCCAGCCAGCTTACCCGCCCTCCCCAGCAGTGACCGACAATTCCGATTCGCTCGCTGTCCACATTGTCGAGCGCGGCCAATACCTCAAAGCCCTCAGCCAGATCGGGGGCGGTCCAATCGTCCCGAAATTCATCGCGCTTAATCTGCATTTCATCTTCCTTGGGCCACCAATGATACAAAAAGGGGACAGAAACCGCGTAACCGTTTTCGGCGTATCGCTCGGCCGTCTTCAGGGTGAAGGGATCCTGCTCAATCCCCTGATGGCCGGGAATATGCTGGCAGAGCACCAGCCCCGGGTGCGGGCCGCTCCCCCCAGGCTCGAATAAAAATACTTCCATCGGGCTTCCCTGCACTTCGGTCGTTTCGATTCGGTATGCCACTTGAACGCTCCTTCCTTTGAATGGGAGTTTAATATCTTGAAATTCCTTGGGTCCAATGGACGGGGCCGAGGAATATCAATAGCTACTTGAACGGCAATTCGCAATACACGGGAAATAGCCGAAGAAAACCCGCGCCAAACCCAAACCCGGAACTCTTTGTCTATGAAGGAAATTCCCCAAATATTTCCCGCTTTTAGGCGGACACGAATCCCTCGTTTGCAAATCCGGTTTTATCCGCAATCAAAAGCCTTGTTGCTTCGCCTTCCGCCTGAAAAAGTCGTCCGGAATTTCAGAACAGAGAAGCCACCGGGAAATTGAAATCGCCTTCCGGTAAGCCTATGGTGTCTAATCTCCGGCCAATTTAAAGGAACTCTTATCCAGAAACCTTAGCGGGAAGAATATTCGCCGCCTCATTCATTCGCCGGGTTCAGGAGGAATGCCATGATCCAGCCATTTCAAATCGCCTCGGGCCCAAGGGTGCGCTTTGGCTCGGGAGAGGCCGCTTTCGTCGGCGAGGAAGCAGCCGCCCTTGGAATGAAGTGCCCCATGCTGCTCACGGACCCCGGCCTATCCGCCGCCGGAATTCTCACACCGATTGTCGAGGGCCTCGAAAAATCCGGAGCGGAATACCATCTATTCGAACAGGCCGAGACCAACCCTTCGGACGAGAGCATTTTGCGCGCCAGGGAATTTTACGACTCAAACGATTGCGGCGGAATGGTGGCCGTGGGCGGGGGCAGCGCCATCGACACCGCCAAAGCCATGGGGATTTTAGTGACAAACGGGGGGAAACTCAGCGATTATTACGGAGCCGACAAACCGGCCAACCGCGTTCCCCCTTTCATCACCGTCCCCACCACTGCGGGCACCGGGAGCGAGGTGACTCGCGCCTCGATCGTCACCGACGTGGAGCGCCAGTCGAAGGCCAGCATTCACAGCGACACCCTTTACGCCGATGTCGCCGTTGTGGACCCTTCCCTCCTCGCCACGCTGCCGCGGCGCTTCGCGGCCGGGGCCCTGATGGACGCTCTCACCCACGCCATCGAATCCATCGGCTCCCTCCACTCAAATCCCTGGACCGAGGCCTTGAGCATGCAGGCCATCGCCCTCATCGGGCGGAACGCCAGGGCCTTCGTGGACGACCCGGCCGACCCCGGCGCCGCCGGACCGCTCGCCCTCGCCGCGACGCTGGCGGGCGCCTCGTTCACGAACACCGGCCTGGGCATCGTCCACGGCCTTACTCATCCGGTCTTTAACTTCTTCGGCGGCCATCACGGCACGACTAACGGCATCCTCCTGGCGGACGTCATGAAATTCAATCTGCCCGCGATGAGGGAGACCTACGCCCGGATGGCGCCCCTTCTCGCGGACCCGGGCGGCCCGGGCAGTTCCGCTTCGGCGGAGGCCGCCATCGAGGGAGTCCGGGCCATCGCCCACGACATCGGGATACCCCCTTCGCTGTCGGCCATCGGAGTGAAGGAGGAATACCTGGACCGCATGGCCATCGACGCCGCCAAGAGCGCGACCGTCCAGACGAACCCGCTTCCGGCGGGCGAGCAGGACATGAAAAAAATCTACTTGGAGCTCATGGGATAGAGAAACAGGCACAGCGGTGAAATGCGGTTGGATCGATAAAAAAGGGCGCGTCCTCAGTAGGACATACGATCCGGCGAACTAAAGGTATGGCATCGCCCGGACGCGCTGAGCCTCGTTCGTTCCGGCCGAGTGGAGGAAGCTCGTCACATCGCGCAGATACTTCTCCATCGGAGCCTCGGTCATGTAACCCATCCCGCCCCACACCTCGAGGGCGCGCTTGGCGATGCGAAAACACGCCTCGGAGGCGAACGCCTTCGCCATATACCCCAACTTCGGGTCATACCCCTCATCCTGCATGGCCATCCACGCGGCGTAGTGCAGGATCTGGCGAGCCGCCTGATAGTCGGCGAAACAATCGGCCAGCATGAAACCCACCCCCTGATGTTCGATGATGGGTTTTCCGCCCTGGACCCGGTTGCGCGCGTAATCGAGGGCATCCTCGTAGGCCGCCCGCGCGGGCCCCAGCACGGTGGCCGCCGACTCGATCACCGACCCTCTTGAGAAAGAGCCCGACCTGGCCCGCACCCCGCCGCCCACCTCGGACACCCGATCGGCGTCAGGGACCCGGCAGTCCTCGAAAATGAGCTCGGCATTCTGGGATAGGCGTTGGCCCATCTTCTCGTGCACGCGCCCGATGGAAAATCCCTCTTGACCGGGTGAAACCATGAAGTAGGTGAGCCCCTCCGAGACGCCCACCGAAGGGTCTGACCGCGTCACCAGCGTATAGAGCTTGGCGATCCCCCCGTTGCTGATGAAATGCTTCATCCCGTTGATCACCCAGTCGCCGCCGTCGCGGACGGCCCGGGTCCGCGCGCCGAGGTCCGGGCTGTCGTGAGGAGTGAAATTCTCAGAACCGACGTTGGGTTCGGTCATCCCCACCGCAAGATGGAAGCGATGATCCTCCAAAAAAGCCGGGAGATACCGGCTCCGCTGCTCCTCGTTCCAGACGCGATCGAGAAAATGGATAATTTTCCAAGTCTGATCGAAGGTGACGGCCACCCCGAGGTCGCCCCAGGCGATCTCCTCGCCGACGATGCACAGGTCGAGGATGTTGGCGCCCCCGCCGCCCCTCTCCTCGGGCAGCGAAAGCGTCCGAAGGCCGATCCGGCTCCCTTTCTCCAGGATGTCCCAGGGAAAGCGCTCGGCCGGATTATCGATCCGCTCGCGTTCGCGGGCGAACGGACGAATTTCCTTCTCGGCAAAATCGTGGGCAAGCGCCTGGAGCGCGCGCTGGGTGTCGGTGAGGGAAAAATCCATATTCGTTCTCCATTCCTGAAATAATGAAGGTCTCAACCCCGCCCGGTGGTGTCAATTGTGGCGGCCTATCCCGATGATGATCATCCCGGCCACGGCGACGAGAACACCGACGATCACCCGCCGGTTCAACCGCTCGATTTTTCTCAAAAACAACGCCGAAAGCAAAAGCACGAATACCGGCGAGGAACTTAGGATAGGAACGGCAAGCGAGAGCTTTCCACTCATCGCCTGGTTCACCGTGATCTGGCCAATGCCGTTCAGGAGAGTGCCGAGCAAAATCAAGTGATAAACCCGTTTGGCGTCTCCCCATTCGAAAAAACGTTTCGGCAACAGGGGCCGGAGCAACTCTCCGGTCGGAATGGCCACCAGCGCCCCCCACGCGGTGAGCAACGCGGGAGCGGCCATATAATTCATCCCCCGGTGCCGCACATATACGCTGAACGAAAAAAACAGCACACTAGTGAGCGACCAGCCGATCCCAGGCCGGAACCATTTGCCTTCCGTGCGCTCGTAACTCACCGCCACGGCGCCGGCAACCACCAGAAAAGTTCCCGCCAGAACAAACTCGCCCGGGCGCTCGCCCAGAAGTAACACGGCGAAACCGAGGCTCAAAAGAGGCGTCAGGCTGCCGATGGTGATATGCCGCGAGGGGCCCATCGCGTTCAGGCCCGTATAAAAAATCCAGCGATTGATACTGAAATTAATAACTCCCAGAAGCGCGAACCAAGCGAATGCTTCCCACCGAAACCCTTCCGAATCAAATCTCCACAATCCGATAGCGCCGAGGAGGACGACGTTGCCGACATTGTTCACCTGGACAAGGGCGAACGAGCCCATATTCCTGAGCGGAATCGTAAGAGTGATATTCGTCAGCGACATGATGAAGGCGCCCAGAAGGGCCAAAAGAATGGTTTGTGTTTCCAGGGTCAAGAGAAACTCTCTCAGAGACGACAAAGGATGATCGAAACGGGAGCCAGCCGAGGCTGGAGATAGCGATTATACCCCTTGAAGATTTTTTTCACACCGCGCCGGAAAGGAAAACCCTCCCCGAATTGATTTTGGCGTGGATATCGTTAATCCTGATATTATCTCTGAAATCGGCAAAATCGGGGAGCCCTGACCCTACCGAAACGAGCGCAACGCCTTTTCAGGACCGCGATTTCATGATGTTTCTACTTTTCACGGAGGTTTTCATGGTTGAATCCAGCACACTGCCCGAGGGCACTGTTCGCTTCCCACACGAATTCATCGGGGACTACATCGCCGCGGCGATCCGCGCCGTTGGAGTCCCCGATGATCATGCGCGTCTGACGGCCGATGTCCTCATCAGCGCCGACCTCCGGGGAGTGCGAAGCCACGGGATGGGCCGCCTGCCCATACTGGTGGACACTCTGGAGCGGGGCGGAATCAACAAGGATTCGAGCTATCCTTTCAAAACCGGCAGCAATACGACCGGGGTCCTCGACGCGGAAAACGGATTGGGGCCCGTCGCCTCGAACATCGCCATGGAGAAAGCCATCTCCATGGCCGAGGAGCAGGGAACGGGCTTCGTCGCCGTCCGCAACAGCAGCCACATGGGCTACCCCGGCTACTGGGCGAAAAAAGCCATGGACCGCGGCTTCATCGGCATCTGCATGACCAACGGCGGCCGGTTCGTCACGCCCACGTTCGGGGTTGAACCGGCACTGGGGACAAACCCTTTTAGCGTCGCCATCCCCGGTGGGGCGGACGGGGAAATTTTCCACCTGGATATCGCCACATCCACGGTGGCCCGGGGAAAAATTGAAACCTTTCTCCGCGAGGAAAAACCCATCCCCAAGGGATGGGTCCCCGAGGCGTATGGTCCTCTCCGGCTCGATGAGCGGGGAATCCTTCCCTTCGAAGTTCCCCTCCTACCGCTGGGGGGCGAAGGCACCGAGACGGGCGGCCACAAAGGATTCGCGCTTTCACTCATGGTTGAGCTTCTTTGCAGCATCCTTTCCGGGTCCGGCACTCAGGACACGAAAGAAGAAAACGAAGGAGGCACCGAAGGACCGACCTTCCCCTCGGCCGGTCACTTCATGGGAGCGATCAAGGTGGACGGATTCCGGGAGCCGGCCCGGGTTTTCGCCCACATGGCCGAAATCTACGGGCGTATTCGAGGCTCCAAGAAAGCGCCCGGACATGACCGGATTTATACGCCCGGCGAACTCGAAGTGATCGCCGATGAAGAGAACCGCCGGCTGGGAGTTCCCATCACTCCGGCCGTGCTGGAACAGGCCCGGCGGCTGAATGAGCGGTTATCGCTTGGATTCGAGCTATAATAATGGGGGATAATTTCACCGAAAAAATTTATAATGGCCTGTAAACGACAAACTTATTTTTTGAATAGCCGGACTTATCCCGGAGAACATAAGGAGAGCGCGTCATGCCGCCAGTCAAAGCAACGGGGAAAGCCGAATGGTTCACTTACTTTCCGGACGATTACCGGTGGTCCGCCTCGGTGTGCATGCTCGTCTCGGCGGCCCAGTGGGGCGGCTCCGACATCGGCGAGGTGGACCGGGTGGGCCGCGCTCTCCGGAAAAGGATTGGAGACGACGAGCACTGGTTTCGGGAGTGGACCAAAATGGGCGGCCGGGTCCGCGCGCTCGGAATGGCCGAGGAGCGGCGGGGAAACCGCCTCTCGGCCGCCGCGCACTTCAAGCGCGCCTGCCTTTACTATCAAATCGGGGACCGGTTCAGGCAACCCAAGGACAGAAAAGCGCTCCGCGCCTTCAAGACATCGGTGGATTGCTATCACCGCCATCTCCGCCTGACCGACAGGCCCAGGACCGAACACGTGACGATCATCACCCATGACGGCGAAAAACTTCCGGCCTACTTCGTCCACGCCGAGAACACACGGAAGGCAAAGCCCCCCGTTGTTGTTCTTTTCGACGGACTCGACACATCGAAAGAAATCGTTTCCACCCGCGCGGCGGACGGGCTGTCCCGCCGCGGGATGAGCTGTCTTTTTGTGGACGGCCCCGGCACCGGCGAGGCCATCCGCTACCACAAGAGCTATCTGCGCCACGACTACGAGGCCGCCGGATCGGCCGCGATTGACTACCTTGAAACGCGAAAGGACGTGAACGCCAAAAAAGTGGGTATCATGGCGGTCAGTCTCGGGGGCTATTACGCTCCCAGATGCGCGAGCATGGACCGCCGCTTCAAGGCCTGCGTTGCCTGGGGAGCCATCTGGGATTACCACGCCACCTGGAAGGGCCGGTTCGATTCCCAGGGAAAAGCGGCCCAGGGTGTTCCGACCGATTATATTCACTGGGTTCTCAACACGAAATCCGAGAGAGAAGCCCTCGAAAAACTCGAGAATTTCCGCCTGGACGGCGTGGTCCAGAAGATGCGCTGCCCCTTCCTGCTGACCCACGGAGAGGACGACCGCCAGATCTCGCTGCGCGACGCGAGGGCGCTTTACAGGGCGGTTGGTTCCAAGGACAAAACCATGAAAGTCTTTACACGCGAAACCGGAGGGGCGCAGCACTGCCAAAACGACTACCTCTCGATTGGCCTCCCCTACATGCAGGATTGGATCGGGAAAAAACTGGGCGCCTAGCGTCCGGCGGGGCGTCCGGCTCCGGAGCGCTTCGGCGGCCGGGCGAGCACCGCGCAGCGGCAAGGAGATATGAAATAGAATACCGCACTCTGGGAAGCACCGGCCTGCGCGTCAGCGAAATCGGGGTGGGCACCTCCTTGAGCTTCCGCGCGGCGGCGGCTTCCGATGAAGATCTTTGTATTTCGATTATCCACGAAGCGCTGGCCCAGAACATAAACTTCATCGACACCGCTCCGGTTTACGGCGAGTCGGAGCGCGTTTTGGGCAAGGCGCTGGAAGGAAGACGCGGCGAAGTTGTCCTGGCAACCAAGGTATGGCAGACCGACGGCGCCTCGGCCCGCTCAAGCGTGGAGCGGTCGCTGAAGCTGCTTCGCACCGACGTCATCGATCTTTTGCAGATTCACAACATGGCGGGTTGGCGTGAAATCACCCCCACCCTCCAGAAACTCAAGGAAGAGGGCCTTGTGCGCCACATCGGCATCACAGACCGCCAGCCCGAAAATTACGGCGAAGTGGTGGAAGCCATGCGGACCGGAGCCTACGAAACCATCCAGATTCCCTATTTTTTGGGGGAGACTTCCTGCCGCGCCGAGGTGCTTCCGCTCGCCCGGGAAATGAACATGGGGGTCATCGTGATGCGCCCGTTCAGTCAGCTCATGTCGCGGGAAAGCCTTCTGCGAGGCGTGGAGGCTTCCAGCGGAGGCAGGCAACTTCTGGGCGCCGGGGCGGATGAGGCTCTGTCTTTTCTAATAGACCACGGCTGCGAAACGCCCGGACAGGGGCTTCTCAAGCACCTGCTGGCCGACCCGGCGGTGTCATCCATCATCCCCGCTACGTCGAAAACCGATCGCATCGCCGAAAACGCCGCCGCCTCGGACGGAAACCCGCTTCCGCCCGAAGTCTGCGAGCGGCTCGAAAGCCTGGTGGCCTGATTCTCCGCGGCGCTACAATGACTGCGTGCCGTCAAACCGGATCATTTCCGGAGGTTCATAAATATATTCAGCAATAGATTCATCGATAAGGTATTTTTCTCAATCTCATTTTGGGGGAGCAAGAGAATGAGCAACGGTGAAAACCCTGAATCTTTGGTGGGAAAATCCACCCTGCGGTCCGACACCATCGAAAAATCCGCCGGGGAAACCGTATTCAGCGATGACTTCGATATGCCCCGCAAGATTTGGGGGGGAGTCCTCCGCAGCCCCGTCGCCAACGCCCGCATCGTCAAACTCGACACCCGAAAGGCCGAGGCCCTCCCTGGCGTTCACGCGGTTCTGACCGCAGGAGACATACCGGGAACGAATCTCCGGGGGAACCTTCTCGGCGCCCGCGACGATCAGCCCGTCCTGGCGGAGAAAAGCGTCCGGGCCGTCGGCGACCCCGTCGCCCTCGTCGCCGCCGACACGAGGGAGCTTGTGCGGGAAGCCCTGAATCTCATTCGCTTCGACTGGGAAAAATTGCCGCTGGTGCTCGACCCCGCGAAGGCGGCTGAGCCCGGCTCGCTCCAGGTGGACGAGCGCGGAAACGTCATCGGCCACTTCGGATATGCGCGGGGCGATGTCGATGCGGGTTTCCTGCGTTCCGCCGTCGTGGTCGAGGAAACCTTCCGGACCCAGAGCGTCGAACACGCCTACATGGAAACCGAATCCGGTGTGGCCTGGGTGGATGCGAGCGATGTTGTTCATATTCGCTGCGGAACACAGATGATCGAAAACTTCCGGTTCATCGCCCGGATTCTGGGCGTCCCCCACAATCAGGTCCGGATCGAATGCCCGTACGTCGGTGGCGGGTTCGGCGGAAAAATCATGATGACCATCGAGCCTTTTCTGGCGCTGCTCGCCAAGGCGGCAGGGCGACCGGTTCAAATTTCCCTGTCGCGGGAGGAATCGATCCTATCCTCCACGAAGCGCCACCCCTACACCATGCACTACAAGGCCGGCGCCGACGCGGAGGGCCGCCTCATCGCCTGGAAGGCGGATATCGTCGGCGACGCGGGCGCCTATACGGAATTGAGCGCCGTTCTATGCAAATACTCCATGGTCCAGGCCTCGGGGCCCTACCGATGCGAAAACACGGAAGTCGACATGAGAATGGTGCTCACCCACAACCCGGTGGGAACCGCCATGCGCGGAGTCGGCTCGCCGCAGATCACCTTCGCGATTGAAGGCGTAATGGACTCCCTGGCCGAAAAACTGGGGATGGACCCCCTTGCCTTCCGGAAGAAAAACTACCTTTTCAAGGGAGAGGCGCTGGCCACGGGTCAGCCGCTCAAGCGCGAGGTCCGGCTCGCCGAAACGGCGGAGCGGGCGCGCCGGACGCTCGACGATTCCCTGCCTTCGAACGGCGGCGGCGAATCGCCCGAAAAAGGATTTCGAAAAGCCCTCCGGGCCCGGGGCTTTGCCTCGAACATGACCGGCTACGGCCGCTACGGAACCGTTGCCGATGCTTCCGTATCCTTGCAACTCGACGGAAGCGCCGTCGTCGCCGCGGGCGCGCCCGATTTGGGCTCGGGCCAGGAAGGCGGCTACCGGCAAGTCGCGGCTCAGGTCCTGGGGCTGCCCCTCGAAAAGATCACCCTCCATCTGTCGGACTCGCAAACCACTCCCTTGGTCGGAATGACCGCCGGGAGCCGCCAGTTTCTCAACACGGGAGCCACCATCGAGCGCGCCGCCAAACCCATCGCAGAGGCTCTGAAAAAAGAAGCGGCGAAACTTCTCGAGGTCCGAGAGGAGGATATCGTACTCTCCGGCGGGAAGGCCCATGTCCAGGCCATGCCCGAGCGCAGCGTCAACCATGCCCAGATTGCCGCCGCCTGCGCCGCTTCGGGCGTTTACTTATCGAACACCGGGAGACTGGAAATTCCGCCGGAGCCCTATCCCGGCTACGAATCGGCGCACGAGGCCGGTTGGGTGGATTACGTTTTCGGCGCCGCTGCGGCGGATGTATCCGTGGACCCCGACACGGGCGAGGTTACGGTCAACGGCCTCGGAATCTGCCATGATGTCGGAACGGCCGTGAACCCCCAGACCGTCCTCGGGCAATTCGAAGGAGGCGCGGTTTTCGGAATGGGCCTGGCGATACTGGAGGATTGCGCCGTAGCGGACGGCCGGGCGGAAGCTCACGATTTTGCGCAGTACCTTCTCGCCACGACGATGGATGTCCCGGCAATCGGAACGGCCATCGTCGAATCGGGCGAGGGAGCCGGACCCTTCGGCGCCAGAGGCGTCGGAGAACCGCCGAACAACACCCCCGCCGGGGCTATCGCCAACGCCGTTTCAAATGCGATCGGAGTCCGGGTGACTTCACTTCCCATCACCGCCGAAAAGGTCGTTCGGGCCCTGCGCGGCGGCGTATGGCCCGAATAGGGGCCGGGCCACTTTTCCCGCCGGCCTCCATGCCGGCGGCGGCTAGTGAACGACGTAGCCGCCGTCCATGACAAGGGCGTGACCGAGGACATAGGCTGCGTCCTTCGAGACGAGAAAAGCGACGATGCCGGCGACCTCCTCGACGGTGCCAAATCGGCCGATGGGAACATCCCTTGCGCGCTGCTCAAGCTCCCCGGGGTTTCGGTTCGCCAGAAACCCTTCGGTGGAAATCGGCCCCGGGCAAACAGCGTTGACCGAGATGCCCTCTCCCCCCAACTCGAGGGCCATCGACCGCGTAAGCTGGATGAGACCCGCCTTGGTGAGGCTGTAGATGGCCCCGTACCGCGAAGCCACGATGCCCAGCTGACTGGCCATGTGGACGATGTGTCCTCCGCCCTGCTCGCGCATGATGGGCACGGCGGCCTGACTCGCGAAGAAGGGGGCGCGCAGGTTGATCGCCACCAGCCGGTCGAATTCTTCGTGAGAGAATTCACCGAACGCCTTCCGGGCCCGGACCCCCGCGTTGTTCACCAGAATGTCCACCCGGCCCATGCGTTCCCTGGCGGCGGCCACCATGGCCTCCGCCTCCCCGGAGCCCGACAAGTCGTGCAGCCCCCAGGCGGCGTCCGGGGCGCCGGCGTCCCGGCAAGCTTTTTCGATTTCCCCGAGCTCCGCCTCGGTGCCGTCCGCCGCCAGGTAGATGACGGCCCCCTCCGAGGCCAGCCGCAGGGCCACCGCCTGGCCGATTCCGCGCGAGGCCCCCGTGATGATGGCGGCCTTGCCGTTTAGTTCGCTCATTTTTACATTCTCCCTTCAATCAAAACATGTAATCGAAAACTTTGTGCGCAAAATCAAACGACGGGCGACCTCCCGCCATCTACATTAATCGCCACCCCGGTGATGTAGGAGGCGGCGTCCGAGGCGAGGAAACAGGCCATGTTCGCGTACTCTTCCGCGGTTCCCATCCGGCCCAGCGGAACGTCCCTTCCTTTTTCCGCGATGAATTCCTCGAACGACATGCCCGAAGTCTGGTTTTTATAGGCACGGTCCCACAAATCGGTGACGATGATGCCGGTGCAAAGCGCGTTGACCAAAATATTGTGGGAGGCATATTCCTTGGACAAAATTTTCATGATCGACATGCCGGCGGCGCGGGAAACCGCCGTGGGAGCGCCTTCCGCCCCGGGCGCCTTCGCGGCGCCGTTCAATATGTTGATGATTCGGCCCCACTTTTGCGCCTTCATCCCGGGCAGAACGAGCCGGGAGGTCCGGATGGCGGCGAAAACCTTCAGATCAAAATCCGCCTGCCATACCTCGTCGGTGAGCTCCTCGAATTTTCCCCGGACCGCCGAGCCGGCGTTGTTCACCAATATATCGATAGTGCCGAAGTCGGCGGAAACGGCTTCATGCATGGCGGCGATCTGCCCGGCATCGGTTACATCGCAGGGATAGGCGCCCACCTTCGAATCCGACGCGGCCTCGATCTCGGCTTTGGTTTCCTCCAGCACATCCTTGCGCCTCGCCGTAATCGCCACATTGGCTCCCGCCCGGGCGAATTTCAGCGCCATCGCGCGCCCAAGCCCCCGGCTTCCCCCGGTAATCAAAGCGGTTCTTCCGTCCATTTGAATTTGCATCATTCCCTCCAAAGGAAAATGACCGGCCACTAAACCTCCGCCCGCCAAATCGCACACCGGCGAAAGGATGATATTGGCCTGATCGATATATACCGATGGGCTACATTATACTTCATCGGGACATTCGATTCTCGGAAAGGAAAATTCAGGTCGGAACCGCTGCCATGCTCGCCGCCCTGCGCCATCCGGTCATGCTCGCGCAGTCGCTGGCGACGCTCGACTGTCTGTTTCCCGGAAGGGCGGTTTCCGGTTTCGGCGTCGGACGGGCCATCTCAGGGAGGAATTCGAGACGCTGGGCGTTCCCATCGGAGAGCGAGCTCGGCGACTCAGCGAGACCGTTGAAATCGTCAAACGGCTGATGAAGGAACCCAAGTCGAATTTTTAGTGAAGCTTTTTCAATCCCGACTAAATCTCCTACAAAAACGACTGATAGGTTTTTTGAACGTTATAGGCATGAAGATCCCGGAAAAAGCCGATTCGAGGATGATCCGGCGGCGGGGCGTAGGGTTGCGCCATGTCGAGAGGAATTTTTTCCATCGCTTCCCCGAGCGTCCAGTTTTCACCGACCGCCTTTCGAACCGCGCTCGTCACCTGGCTCAAATACAGGAGGTAGCCTCCGAGAAGCGCGGCCGAGGAAGGTGGATTGTGCGCGGGAATGAGGGTTTCCACTTCGAGCGACTGGGCGAACCGGGCGATGGTACTTAAATAGGCCGAGGCGTCGCTCTCCAGGGCGATAATAAGGTTTCCGCCCGTCATGTTTCCCGTCCACGCGGCCTTGGCCCCGGGCACGTAGGTGATCGTGTCGCCCGGCGTGTTGGCCGGCCCGAAATAATGGAGCTCCACCTCGACGCCGCCCAGATCGAGGCGAAGATAATCATCGAACACGATATCCGGACTGCGGAGTTCGACCCCATCGAAGATGGCCGGCTCGTTTCCCACGCAGGGAAGCATGAAATCCATCTCTTCCCGAAAATAGGGGACCAGTTCCGCCGTCCGGCGGTGCTGTATCACCAGGGTCTCCTCGGGAAAACCGCAGTTTCCGAATGTGTGATCGCCGTGATAGTTCGAATTGACGAGGTAGCGGATAGGCTTGTCCGTCACCTCCCGGATCCGCTCCTGAATTTGATGGGCCATCGCCAGATTGATGTGCGCATCGATGACCAAAACGCTCCGGTCTCCAACCACAAAACCCGTGTTGTCCACATTGGGAACCGAAGAAAGGAGAGCATAGACGCCCGGCCCGAGCTCTTTTGTCTCCAAACGGGCGCCCGTGGGGTTGAGGGAAAAAGGAGTAAATCCCTCCGGAAAATCCGACCACGAAAGGCAGTGACGATTTTTCGTATTTTCGCCCCCTGGGATATTCATCTTTCCTCCGTTCCTGAATTTCGGTATTTGATTAATTTTTACCCGAAGGGGAAAAGCATATACTTATCGTTTATACTCCCTGATAACCATGAATACAAAGGAGATTCCGATGGCCTCGAATCAACCGACGGAAGGCGCGAATTTCCAGACCCGCCTTCGCGTACTGAACCCCGTTGTAGCCCGAAAATTCAAGCCAATGCCGCCAGCTAAAAGAGTCGACAACCTTTCAAAGAGCAAGATCGGATTGTACTGGAACTATAAAAAAAACGGCGATGTGGCATTGAACAGGGTAAAGAAATTGCTGACCGAAAGATTTCAGGATCTGAGTTTCGAATGGCTTGAAACAGGACCCGTGAACGAAGCAACCGAAGAGTGGTTCGAAAACGTGCGCCAGAGGGAAATCAAGGCCGTCATCGCCACAACCGGAGACTGAGGCTCCTGCACATCGTGGTTAGTTCGTAACCACGTCGGCATCGAAGAGCAGGGCGTTCCAGTCGTTTCAATCGTTCAGGATTATTTCGTCGAGGACGCACTGGCGAGCGCTGAGGCCTACGGGCTACAGAAGCCCGCGCTGGCCGTGACCCCGGACGTATTCACAACCGTTACCGCCGGGCAGACCCGCGAGGCGGTTGATCAAATCATCGAGGATATTATCGCCGGCTTGACGAAACCTATACCCTCCACCAATGGGAATGTCGTCAAAAGAATCGCCATCCATGGCCCCGAAGATGAAATTCTCGAATTTCAGGGTGCGGATCTTCTCCGGTGCCTTGAAAGAATGAACGATCAATTCCTGGAATGGGGGTGGAGCGATGGATTCCCTCTCGTTCCGCCTACCGAAATTTCCGTAATTGAAATGCTGGCCGGAACCGAACGGACCGCTGGCGATATTGTCGTGGAAAATTTCGTTCCCGGAATGGCCCAGGCAACAGTGAGGGATATCGCCGTCAACGCGGTCATGGCGGGTTGCAAGCCCGAATTCCTGCCTGTTGTGATCACAGCCATTGAGGCCATGCATCACCCCGAAATCAACCTGAGGATGTGTACGGTCTCGACGGGCGCCCACGCTCCCCTCTTTATCGTGAACGGACCGATTGCAAAGAAACTGGACATCAACTCCGGCTCGTGCTCGCTGGGAAACGCCGGGCCCGGAAAGCTCTCATTCCCGAATATCGCGATTGGACGCGCGGTCCGGCTCGCCCTGATGAACGTGGGAGGGGCCTATCCCGGAATTCTAGATCAGGACACCATCGGCTCGCCCGCCAAATTCAGCATGGTCCTCGCCGAAAACGAACCCAAGAACCCGTGGGAGCCGTATCATGTTGAAAAAGGTTTTGAGGCCGAGGAAAGCACCGTAACGTGTTTTTACGGCCACTCTCTGATTGAAATCGCCGATCTCGAAAGCGATACCGCCGCCTCCCTGATTAACACGATTTCTTTGCGGGTAGTCGGAATCGGTCAAACCATTTTCATCCCGTACTATCCGGTGATTCTCCTGTCCCCCTCCCATGCGGAAATCTTCAAACGGGACGGCTGGACGAAAAACGACATCCGCGAATATCTCCATCTCCATTGCGCCATTTCCGCCGAGAAATACAGGCGCTCGAAATCTCTCGCCTGGGGTCAGGACCGGAAATGGATCACCGAAGCCGATCCGGATGCGATGATTCCCCTTTTCGAGGAAGCCGGAAATATCGACATCGTCGTCGCGGGCGGAACCTCGGGAAAAAGCGCGGCCTATCTGGGCCTGCGGCCCAAGCCATATCCAGTGAAATCGTGACGCCGGACAATGGAGGTTTTTTCCACTAATATTCAAAAAAATTCCTACATATTTGGAGAACAGCTCAATGCCCATCACCGAGCCCTGCCTGGATATCGCTCACCTCGGCCATGTCGAACTCCTGACAAACAAGCCCGAGGAAAGCCTTCATTTTTTCGTCAATGTCTACGGCCTGACGGAAACCGGGCGCGAAAATGATTCTGTCTTTCTGCGCGGGTTCGACGACTACGAACTTCATACCCTCAAACTAACCGCATCGGAATCGGTGAGGATCGGCCACATTGCCTACCGGTGCACCAGTCCCCAGGCGCTCGAGAAAAGGGTCACTGAAATAGAGGGGCTGGGCTGCGGAATCGGTTGGACCGATGGCGATTTCGGACATGGCCGCACCTATCAATTCCGCGATCCGGCAGGCCATATATTTGAGATTTACTACGACACACGGAAATTTGAGGCCCCCGAGAGCGAAAAACCCGCGCTCAAAAATATCGCGCAACGTTTTCACGGACGGGGCGTTTGCGTCCGCCGCATCGACCACTTGAACCTTTGGGCGCGGGATGTTTCGGCGATTCGGGACTGGATGCCGAAAGCTCTGGGCTCCCGCCTGACGGAGCAAATTGTGCTCGACTCCGGGCTGGTTAGCGGATGCTGGTTTTCGGTAAACAACAAAGGCTACGATGTCGCCTATACCCACAATCCACACACGGAGAGCGGCGGCCTTCACCACATTACCTACGCGGTGGATCAGCGGGAGGATATCCTGCGCGCTGCGGACATCTACCTCGAAAACGACATATACATCGTATCCGGCCCCCACAAACACGCCATCCAGGGGACATTTTTTCTCTATGCGCTGGAGCCCGCCGGAAATCTGGTCGAAATCGCCAACGCCGGCGCTCGGTTAATCCTTCAACCGGATTGGGAGACAGTCACCTGGACCGAAGAGGAGCGAAAAAAGGGTCAGGCCTGGGGGCTTAACCGCTCCTCGTAACGCTTAGACGCTTTAAACTTCAACACCCTGCCTATTTCGAACGAACGCTCGAAGGGTTATCCTCTCTTGGCCGGAATAGACACTCCTCGCTCGCCCAACAGGAAACGCTTTTAGTACTTGTTCAACGTCAGCGTGTACCGCCCGTCGGCCAGAAGGCACTCGGCCTCGGGGAGGCCGAGTTCCTTCCGGACGATATTCGTCCCCTGAACGAGCGAGGCGATCTTGTAGCGGGCATGGCGGCGACTCATGCCCTCGCGCCCCATCCCGCAATCCGACACGATGACGAGCCGTTCCGCTGGTATGTACTTGAGCGCCTCGCGAATGGTGCCCGCTACCTCCTCGGGCCGCTCCACCTGCAGCGTGTGGTGGTCTATGACGCCGATTCCGATTTTCTTCTCCTTGATATGGTTGCCAATCAACTCGAGCTCCGAGTGGCCCGAGCTGCACGACTCGAAGGTGACCAGATCGGCGTCGATATCGTTGAAATAGTCGATGCCGGGCGCATACGATTGCACCGTCTGGTACATCCGCTGCTGGGCGGGATTTCCCCAGCAGGTGTGGGCCCACACTTCGGCCTTTCCGCGCAGACCCTTCACCGTGTTGTTGAACACCTCGACGAGGAATTCCGGCGGGGTGGCCCCGCCTCCGTCCTCGCGCACGGCGGCCATATGGATCTGAGGCTCTTCGAGCTGAATGACGGGACAGCCGGCGTCGGCGAGTTCGTTCAGCTCGGCGTTCGTCGCGTCGCTGAGGGCCATGATGAGTTCCCTGATGTCCTTGTAGTATTCGTCATGAACCGTATTCGCGAGAATTTCCGGCGTGATGGTCCCGAACTTCACCGGTTTTTTGGTCAGGCGCTGGGCGGTTTTCCACATGGCCGTGTACTGTAAATTCCCCGGGCCGACGGGCCCCACCAGTCTCGGTAAAATACGCGCTTCGAGATAGTCGTGCAGGATATGGCCGGGAGGAAACAGCGACCCGATGACATGAGGTCTCCGTTCGAGATTATCGAGATCGAACCCGTCCATGTGAAAGATCGGATAAGACGTCCAGCTCTGACCGCAAACCTCCTGGTCGAAATGACAATCGCCGTCGGTGACAATGTCCAGCCCCGCGCATTCCTGATCGCGAAGGTACACTGAGACGGCATCCACATATTGTTCCCGGTAATTCGAATTGATCATCGCTTGAAGAAACGTTTTTGAGCCGAAATTCTCGGTGAACCAGGTGGGACGCGGCAAAGACCCGATAATCGATGTGGGAAGAACAATATCAGCGGTTGCGGTAAGCATTTTCCACCTCCCTCGATAAGTTCAAAAAGATTCGAGATTGCCCTTCTATAGCTACTCCTCTTTTTCAACCAGCGAGAAGCGGGGGTCGGCCGCCAGGCATTCCGCCTCGGGCAGCCCCAACTCGCGCCGGACGATGTTGGTCCCCTGGACAATCGAGGCCATCTTGTAGAAGGCGTGCCTCCGGCTCATCCCCTCGCGCCCCATGCCGCAGTCCGAACAGAGGATAAGGCGCTCGGCCGGTATATGGTCTAGCGCCCGGCGAATCAGGTCCGCCACCTCGTCAGGGGTCTCCACCTGAAGCGAATGGTGGTCAACAACGCCGATGGCGATTTTTTTATCGGTGATCGTTTTTCCGATCGCCTCGAGGTCCATGCCTCCCGAGCTGCAGCATTCGAAGGTGAGGATGTCAGCGTCAATCCTGTTCAACTCCTCGAGCGCCGGCACGTAGCTTTGCGCCTGATCGAAGATCCGCTGCTGGGCGGGATTGCCCCAGCAGGTGTGGCACCAGACCTCGGTGAGGTCCCGCAGGCCCCGCACGGTCTCGTTAAAGACCTCACGCATGTACTCGGGCGTGAGGTCTCCACCCGTGAGGCCCTTGGCGGCGAGGAGATGGACCTGGGGCTCTTCCATCTGGATGGCGAGGCATCCGGCCCGCGCCACCTCGGTGAGCTCCTCGTTCAGCGCGTCGCCGATGGCCCGGATGCGCTCTCTCATGCCCTTGTAGTAGCTGTCCCTCACGCCCATCGCGATTAGCTCGGGGGTGATGGTGCCGAATTTGACGGGTTTTTTGGTGAGCCGCTGCGCTGTTTTCCAGATGGCGGTGTATTGCAAATCGCCCCGGCCGACCGGCCCCACAATCTCGGGCATGAGGCGGGCTTCGGCTATATCGTGCAGAATTCGCCCGGGCGGGACAGTCGCCCTGCCCCCTTCTTTGGGAATGCGGTAGGGATGAAAACCCTCGAAGCCGTCCATGTGGCGAGGCGCATAGCTGAACCAGGTGTGGCCGCCCACATCGATGTCGAAGCGACAGTCTCCGTCCGTGCAGATGTCGAGACCGGCCAACTCCTCATCGCGCAAATAGGACGACACGGCGTCGGTGTACTGCTCCCGGAAGCGGGCGTTGGTCATGGCCTCGCGAAATCTTCTTGTTCCCAGGTTTTCGGTGTACCAATGCGGCCGGGGAAGGGAGCCAATGATGGTGGTCGGGAGGATAATGCCATCAGTGGCCTTGTACATAAGGGACGCTCCTTTCAAGAAGCAATTTTCAAGAAACAAAATGGAAATCGAAAACTGGTTTGTCTTTCTATTTGGATAAAAAAATTCTATCACACGGACGGAAAAGCAAGAAACAAAAAGCCACGGCTCATCATCCCCGAGCCTACCCGTTTCATCAGCCCACAGGGGGCGGCGAACAACCATCCGCTTCGATTAAATCGGTTAAATATCCATTCGGGATTCACATACTTAGGCGCACAGGCAAGAAAGCCGTGCTTTATGGAAAGGCTTCCGCGTTGTTTTAATCAACCGTTTCGGGACCGGCTCCCAAGCCCCCACACGAGAGCCCGGGAGCACATCTTCCCGAAACTTCTTAACTTTTAATCTTGTCCAAAAGGCCTGTCGCCTCGAGATCCTTGCGAAATTCCCGTTTTTCCTGATCGGTCAGCGATACGACCGGGGGGCGCACCCCGCCGGCGGGCAGACCCAGCACCTCGGTCCACTCCTTTAAATAGGCTGTCGTCCGCCCGTTGGGGCCCGTCGTGAAGTACTTTTTGCGAACGGCCCGGAGCGGTTCGAGCGAGAAGTTGATCTCCGAGGCTTTTTTCATGTCGCCCGCCATGGCCGCCTCGTAGTAATCGCGGATCGGAGTGTAGCCCGGCACCTGGAATAGAAAAGGCGTGGGCGATGACATATGGACCTGCATTCCCAGGTGAGCGAGGCTGACGAGAAAACGCTCCTCGTCGGGATCGCAGACGACGATTTGGTCTCCCACCCTCCGCCGCACTTCGCTCTGATGAGCCATGCTGGGGACGGCGTTCTTGATGCAGCAGATGTTTTCCAGGCCGGCCAGGCGCTCGATGAGCTCGGGGCTCAGCGTCGTCCCCGACTTGGGTTGGTTGAACAACGAAAGGCCGATATCGATCTGATCGCAGATGGTCTTGAAGTAAAGATAAATCTCGTCGTCGTCGTGCGCCCCGTACACCGGGTTGATCATGATCGCGTAGTCGGCACCGACTTCCTCGGCGTGCTTGGTCAGCTCGACGGCCTCCTGGATGGTGACTTGCGGGGTGTGCGGGATGGTCTGGGCCTTCCCCCGGCTCTCCTCGCATACGATGTGCTGTACGCGCTTTCGCTCCTGGACGGAAAGCGACCAGTATTCGCCCATCAGGCCGTTGCAGAAAAACCCATCGATCTTGAGATCGTCGATGCAGGTCCGCACGATGGTGCGGAGGCCCTCTTCGTCTATTTCGCCGTCCGGCTTATAGGGAGTCGTAAGAGCCGCCCAGACACCCGTCATTTTCTCCCTGCAATACGCCTTCGCTTCGCTCTTGGTATATTCCATCGAAAAATCCCCCCTCTCAGGAAAAGGACAGCGTGCGTTCCGCGTGCCGCGTGCCGGGCCGCTCGCCGGAAAATTAGTATCCCCTAAAGGGCGGCCGCTACTTCACTGGCCACCCGACTTCTCGAAAAAACGGTAAATCGCCAAACGAAGCTACCGAAGATGTCCTATTGTCTAAGTGTTAACTACATTCGTCAAACCCTTTCGCGTTTCCCCTCAAAACCGGAAAGACTCAATTTCGGAACGACGGCCGGGGCTGCAATATGCCCCTGCCGAACAAGTAACCCATGATCCCCTTCGGAGCGAAAAGAACGACGACAACCATGAGCACACCCGCGACGAACTGATGGAAGTGCGGAAAGTTGGCCCATGTGAATTCCGTAATGAGGTAGAAGGTGGTTGCGCCGATCACCGGTCCCCACGCCGTTCCCCTGCCCCCCAATATACACATGAGAACCATCTGAATGCTCAAGAGAATATTGAACACGGTTTCGGGATCGATGTAGGTGATGTACCAGGCGTAAATCCCTCCTACGACCCCGGGGAAGAACGCGCTCAGAAGGAAAGCGAAGAGCTTGTAGTATGTAGTGTTGACTCCGAGCGTTTCTGCCGCGGCCTCGTCCTCGCGAACGGACAAAAGCCTGAGGCCGAACCTGCTGGAGTCGAGCCACGAGCCCACGAGCAGGACTCCGACAACAGCCGATCCCATCGCGAAATAGATCGGGATAATGTGGCGCACCAAGGGAAGCGAAATACCTTCGGCGCCCCCCGTGAACTCCTCGAATATCGAGACCATTATGGCCATCAGTTCGTTGAGTCCGATCATGAAAATAGCGAAGTAAGGCCCCCTCAGCCTCAGACATAGCGCCCCGACAGGCAGAGCCAGAACCACCGCGCACACCCCGCCGATGAGGGAAGCCGGGAACCAATGGACATGCCAATGTGTAATTAGCAAAGCGGCCGCGTATGCGCCCGTGCCGAAAAAAACCGCGTGTCCCAGGGAGACGTAGCCCGTGTAGCCCGAGATGAAATTCCAGCCCCCGGCCATAGCGATATACATGAAAATGAGAAGTCCCATGGAGATGTAGTAGGGCCCCACGAGGAAGGGATAGGCCGAAAAGATTATCAGGCCGATGAAGGCGTAACCGATTTTGAAATTCATCGGCTCAACCAGAGCGTTGGCCGAAAGAGCCGGAGAGGCCGGCCGCAGAAGGAGAACGAGGAGAAGAATGATGTAGTGTATGGCGCCCCCGCCTTCGCCCGAGAGATAAAGGCTTCCCACGCCCTCGACCACGCCCAGCAGAATTCCGCCCACCATCGCACCCACGACGCTTCCCATCCCTCCCAGGACAATCACCGTGAACGAGCGCATCAGGTAGGTTTCGCCCATCTCGGGGTAGATGGCAAACATGATGCTGGCAAGAGCGCCGGCCACCGCGCCCATGGCGCTCGCCAATCCGAAGGTGATGAAGTAAATACGGCGAACGTTGATTCCGCACGTCGAAGCGAGATCGTGGCTGCCCGCGGTCGCGCGGATGGCTTTCCCCAGCAGGGACATCCGCAGAAAGAAGAAAACAATCACAGTGAACAACAGGGCGAGCCCAGCTCCAACCATTCGGGACTTTGGGAACACCATCCCCCCGGCGAGCCAAGAACCCGTCAGGTAGGGGATGGCCTTGAAATCGGGCGTCCATAGCCAGATGGCGAGGTTCACGATACAGACCGATATCCCGAAAGTGACTAAGAGGGAAGTAGTTTCAATGTTTTCGACAATCCGCTCGATGATACTTTTTTCCAACAGTGCACCCAGGGCGAACATGGCCGGAGCGGAGAACACGATGGACAAAATGGGGTTCAGCCCGAGAAGGTGAAAGAGCCAGAAGCTGGTGTAGGCTCCCAGCATGAGCATCGCCCCGTGCGCGACGTTGATAACGTGCATCACGCCAAATGTCAGGGTGAGACCCAGGGCCATGAGCGAGTACACCGCGCCGATCAGGAGGCCGCTCAAGACCGCCTGGGAGAGCATCAAACTCATCCCATCCGTGAACATCAAATCAAACGCTCCTATCCAAAGCCCATGCCGGGCCGGTCATGTCCGGTAGATTCCACCCGCTGGACGAAAGACACACCCCACCCTTGAAGCCTCGTAGGAACTGAGTCCCCGAGGCTAATACCCGAGGTTCGTCCCGCCGCGCAGAAATAGACTGAGGATTGACCCTTATCATCGGGACAGGGCGGGCCGGGCAATGGACGGCTCGGCCCGCCGGGAAGCTGCTGTCCGCGCTTTACCCCTTCCCCGCAGGAAACTGGCCTATTTCCGCTTTTTCCACGAGGGTGCGGGGTAAATGAGTTCGCCGGTGGCCGCACTTTTCGGCCACAAGATGACTTTCTTTCCGTTTTGCCATTGCATGGAGGCCCATTCGTGTCCGATCTGCATTCCGGTTTTCGGGTCCACCTCGAAATGGCCCGGCATATAGCTCTTGAAATTCATCTTCGCGATAGCGTCGCGCATCTTTTTACGATCCAAGGAGCCGACCTCGTTGGCCGCTCGCTCCATTACCTGACCGCAGAGATAGCCGTAAATGACGTGCGAATCCAGGAAACGATCATCCTTGTATTGTTGGAAGTACTTCTTCACGAACTCCTTGTTTCCCGGCGTGTCCAGGAAAGGCTCCCAGCCCGAGTAGCCGCCGACGAAATTGGCGTCCTTGCCTAACCCCTTATCGGAGCCAAACTCGTCGTAGGAGGCCCCTAGCATGACACCGAGATGGCGCGGGTTGAGATCCAGATCCTTGACCTGCTTGGTGATTGCCAGCCCGTCCGGGTAGTAGCCGAACAAGAAAAGCACGTCCGGATTGAGACCTTTTGCCTTGATGAGGAGTGATGTGAAATCCGTCGTCTTGGGCGGGTACTTGTCGACCGAGAGGACCTTGAAGCCCATCCTCTTGGCGTGCCGTATCACACCCTTCGCGAGCGAGGCCGGATAGATGCTGGCGGAGTGAATAATCGCGACGGACTTGGCCCCCTTCTCCTTGAGCAGCGTGAGATTCCCCAGATGGGAGTCGTTGTTCACCCGCATCACCTGGAAGAGATACTTATAGCCCCGCGAAAAAGGCTTGGCACTGCTCGAGCCCCCTGCGATCATCGGGTATCCGTACTTCTCCGTGACCGTGCTGGTCGCGTAGGTCACCGGGCTGCTGAAGGGTCCGAAGATGAGATCCACCTTGTCGAGCGTGATGAGGCGTTCCATGAGCTTCGCGCCCGTTGTGGGGTTGCTCTGGTCGTCATAGATCTTGATCTCCACCTTGCGGCCCAGGAGCCCCCCCTTTTGCGTTGATATCTTTCTGCCACATTTTATAACCGCGGAGGGTCAACAGACCCGACTTGGCTCTCTTCCCTGTAAGAGAGATGGCCGTGCCGATCACCACCGGTTTTTTCGCTGCCGCTACAGGCAAGGCCGAGAGAACAACACCCAAAGCAAACACCAGCCCCACAACAACACTAAGCCAACGTTTAGTTCTTATTCTCATCGGATTCTCCCCCTTGTTGAGAGTCCGCACCTGGAAGGCCTATCGCTTCCGGCTTGGCGACCCTCGTTGACAGAACGTCCATCGCCTATCGCAAATCTATTCTGCCGCCGCATCAACCTCCCGGCTCACTCGAGAGGAAGACCCGTGATGCGGGAACTGATCTTGATCCGGAAAATATGGTTGTTTCCAGCTCCGTGCAGGAACGAAATCACATCGCGGAGATATTTCTCCACGGGACACTCCCGCATGTAGCCCATCCCTCCGTGAACCTCCAGCGCCAGGCGGCAGACCTCATACGCCGCCTCCGAGCAAACCACTTTCGTAAGCCAGGACATTTTTGGATCGTAGTCATCCGCATGGTCCACCGCCCAGGATGTCCGCCAAAGGACGGACCGCGCCATCTCCAGGCGGGTGTACATATCTCCGATCATCTGGGCGACGGCCTGATGCTGGCCAATGGGCTTTCCGCCCTGGACCCGCTCCCTGGAGTACCGGACGGCCTCCTCGAAGGCGGCCCGGCCCACCCCCAACACGGTTGCCCCGTAGCCACCCCTTCCCCGGGCAGTCCGGCTGTTGCGGAGAGTCTCGGCGCCGCCTTCCTCGCCGAGCCGGTTGACGGCCGGGACTTCGGCGTCCTCGAAAACCAGGGTCGCATTACTCAGAAGGCGGCGCCCCATCTTGTCGTGAATCCGGCTGACGGTGAAGCCTCGGGTGTCGGCGGGAACGAGAAAGGGGGTCATCCCCTTGAGGCCTCCCTGGGTCTTGTCGGTCCGGGTGTAAACCACATAAAGCTTGGCCGTCCCCCCGTTGCTGATGAATTGCTTCGTGCCGTTCAGGCGGTAAATATCGCCGTCGCGCTCCGCGCGCATCTGGATCCCCGCGCCCGGAGCGGTGGAAGGGAGGACGTGATCGGTCCCTGCGCCGGGTTCGGTCATGCAGGTCGCAAGGTGATAGCGGTTATCGGCGAGAAACGGGGGAATGAACATTTCCTTTTGCTCATCGTTCGTCCAGTGCTCGACTATGGGCGTGAATTTCCAGGTTTGATCGAAAGTGGCGGCGACGCCCAGGTCTCCGGCCCCGAGCTCTTCACCGACGATGGAGAGCGTGAGCATATCCGCACCGCCGCCTCCGCGCTCCTCGCTCAGCGCGAGAGTCCTGAGCCCCAGCTTGGAGCCTTCCTCGACAATATCGGAGGGTATGCAATCCACGGGATCGGATTGCCTGTCGAATTCGGCCGCGGCGGAACGCACATGTTGATCGACATAATCGCTGGCCAGGCTCTGAAGCGCCTTTTGCTCGTCAGTCAGGGAAAAATCCATCGTTACCTCAATTAAAAAAAATGTCGAAAAATGAGAGCCGGGAGCACGAAAAAGGCCATGCTCTCAAAAACTGATTTTTGATGATATTCAGGATTATGAGACTATGCTCTCAATTAATCAAATTCAGACCTTTTTGTCCTTACTCGGCGGCGGTCCCCCGCGAAACCAATAAAATAGGCAAAAAATACCCTCTTGGGCGCTCTTGCCATCCAAAATCACGGAGCGCAAACAATTCTCTCCTTAAAGAGTCAGGACCAGCTTACCCATGAATTTTCCGCTCTGAAGAATTTGATGGCATTCGTTCGCACTCTCCAGAGGCATTTCCCGGTCCACCGGGACCCGAAAATTGTGAGCCCCCCACATCCGATCCAGGCCGCCGATAACATGGGACATGATCGGTTCCAAATTTTTAGCCGCTATCCCGTACACGGCCAGATTTTTGCCCAATACGCCCGGCACCCGGAACTCCGTCATCGGGCCCTTTCCCGTACCCATTCCGACCAGAACAATCCGCCCCCTGGAGGCCACGGCGTCGAGATCCTGATCGAAATTGTCGCAGGCGGCCACCTCTACGATGACCTCCACCCCGCGGCCGGCGGTCAACTCCTTGCAACGGCCGGCAAAGTCCTCCTCGCGGTAGTTGATCGTCTCGTCCGCGCCGTACGAGCGGCAAAATTCGGCCTTCTCCCCGGAACTCACCGTCGTAAGGACGCGGCAGCCGATGGCTTTGGCCAACTGGATTGACGCGATGCCCACGGCCCCCGCTCCCCCGTGAACGAGAACCGTCTCCCCGGGTCCCGCTTTCGCCTGAATGACAAGGGCATGCCAGGCAGTCTGGAAAGCCACCGAAAGCGCCGCGCCATCTGAAAAAGAAACGCCCTCGGGTAGCCGGGAGACAAAGTCGGCTTTCAGAACCACATATTCCGCATACGCCTCTCTTTGACCGTCATATCCGAATACCTTCTCGTCTCCATCGAAACCCGAAACATTCTCGCCCCAATCGGCGACTTCACCGGAGATCTCGCTCCCGAGAAGGTGGGGCACCTCGAGATGAGACACATAGTTGGCGAGCCCTCTCCGGATTGAGAGATCGACGGGATTCACCCCAACCGCCTTCACCTTGATAAAAAGCTCACCGGGACCGGGACGCGGCTCCGGAATCTCATCGAGCACCATGGGTTCATCCAGCCTATCGCCGTAGGCATGTACTCTCATCGCTTTCATGAACGCCTCCCCTCGAATTTTAAAAACGGAAAAACTCTTCAAGCGGTCGTCTTTTCTTCCAATCATTGGAGCGCCAATCCTAAATCGGATCAGGACCCGGTGGAGTTCTCCGGCAACGGCCCAAATGCCGGCGGCGGAACGCGGCGTTTCGAGGCGGCCTCATACGCCGAGGCGACCTTCAGAATGACATCCTCCTTGCCCGGCTCCGCCCGGAACACCAGGGAGAAGGGCAAACCGGGCTCCGGTATAGTGGAGGGCACGTCGGACGGGACCGATACATAACGCTTGCCGTCCGCGCTGAGCCCAAAAACCGGGTCGTAGGCAGTCGTGACATAGCCCGCCGGGATCAGCACCTCCGTCAGGCCCGCATTCGGGCCGTTGTACGATTCGGGGCGCAAATTATTCCGGATATCGTACTGTGATGCGCCGCCGATCAATGCCGGCGGCCAAGGTGTGTGCAAGCGGACGAGCGCATCCAGATGGTTCTCGAGAAGCACCATCATATCCACCCGGCGCAGCAATTCGCGAAGCATGATGCGCTCGTTGACGCCCTGGCGCTCCCCATGCGGATTGCGCGGGTCGGCCACCTCTTCCCAATTCTTGAAAGCGGCGCGGTGATCGTCGCCCCAAAACTTGGAGCGTGCATTGAGAGCGGAAAAATCGGTGATCGTTTCATCGAATCCACGCGCCTTCCAGTCCGCGGCCCGGCGCTTCAGGTATTGAGGGATATGGAACCTGAACGACATTGCCAATTCCTGTTCCTGGACGGTGGGAACATCGAGGTTCGATGGTGGATCGATATATCCTTCCGCCATCGCGACCATATAGTCGATCGGTGGCATGGAGCCCCCCCCGAAAAACTTACCGGGCATGAACTCGGTCGAAACAATCGCCGCCGCGAAGTCCTTAAAAACGGGCTCACCGTCCGCATCCAGCCTGAACAACAATTCGGGCATGAACACGGGTACCAGCCTGGCGAGAGCGCGCCTGAAATCCGTATTCATCGTCTCGATGTCGGGATCCGGTATCCACAAGGGATCGGTCGATTCCACGAGCGTCGCGCCCAACTTGTCGCCAAGGATATCCTTAATCTCCTTCGCGGCGGCGGAAACAATCGGCTCCTCGGTTTTCGAGCCCGGCGGGTAAACCATGGATTCCCGGATGATACCGAGGCGCATGCCATTGAGGGTCCCCGGCTCCGCCGTGTGGCTCGCGTAGGGCGTGTTCAACACCGACGAGCGAGGCACGGTCGTGAAGGGGTCGCGCGGATCGTAATACCCTTCGACGGGATCCTTCAGGGCGTCGAGAACCTTGGCGCAATCGCCGATAGTGCGGCAGTGGATGCCGCTCCGGTCGCAGTAGATGTCCGCGCCGATGGCGCCGCCGTCAAAGCCGAGCATCGACTTGTGAGGCAGTATCAGCGCCACCGCATTGTGATTCGAAGGTCCGCGGGTTGACGCCCGCGTCTCCTCGCCGAGGCTAGCCATCACCAGATTGGTGCTGACCGACAATGCCGACCCGGAACTCGATCCAAGCGAGGCCGCGCGTGTCGTGTCGTAGGGGTTGGAGGGATTTCCGGCCCATGTGCTGCGTTGATAGCCGAGTATCGAGGGCAACACCTTTTTGGGTTTGTGGCGCCCGCCCGGATCGCCCGCCCGTCCGTTATATTCCGTGTTGACCGCCTTGGCGAAGATGATCGCGCCCTTGTTGCGGAGTTGTTCGACCAATACGTGATCGCGCGCAGGGAAATCGATGTCGTAGTCCGCGTCCCCGCCGCCCGTGGATCGCATGTCTTTCGTGTCGAAAGGATCCTTGAACGAAAATACGACCCCGTACATCGGCATCTTCTCGAGATCGGGATTGCGGCCATACTCGGCGTCGAGTTCGGCCGCGCGCTCTAGCGCGTCGGGCAGCCGGCGGAACACTTCACACACCGGAGGCGCGCCGTCGGGAAGCGGGCCTTCCGAGGGATGCCGGTCAAAATCTCCCCGGCAGGTAACCGAACGCTCGCCCCGTATGTTGAGGGTGGCCAGGGCATTCACCTGCCCGGCATTCGGGATGCCGGCGATCATTCCGAATTGCTGCTGCACGTCCGGATCCGATGCCGTCGCCTCCATTCGGCCGTATTCGAGCGGCGGCCCCTTGTATTTGTCGAGATCGGGAAGAAACGTGGAGGCCTTGACGGTTTCCGTCGGAAAGCGTAGCGGCGCCTTCACGCGAACGGCGCCCGTCGCCTCAGGGACGGAAGCGCCGTCCTCCGTGACCAGCATGCTGGCGACTCCGTTATAGGCACGCGCACGGTCTATATAGTGCTGAACGACTTCGACACAGGTGGTTCGCCCCGATTTAATCGCGTCGTGCAACTCGTCAATCGTCGCTTCTTCAAGGCTAAACGGCTTACTCTGTTCACCCCGCTCATCTGTCATGACATTTCCCTTCTTATGCACCGGCATTCCCCCAATAACCGGGGTAATCCGATCACCTGAACCGCGCTTCGGCAAAAAACTGTTTGGTGAGGGTAGAGTCTCCCGCCAACCTTTCTCTGTCAATTTCCCTGCCTACTGGGGAAAATATCGAGTAAACTTTATCCCATACCGGTGAACTTGCGGCGACCATTTGGCTCGAGCGAGAAGGGTCTTTGGTACATCGACTCACCAGACAGGAAATTTGTCGCCTTATCAATTTTTCGCCTTACCAAGGAGCATATGCGGTGACTTCAACAACCAAGGAAATAGCGGCATGGCCACGGGAAAATGTTACGGAAGGCCAAAATGTAAAAATGCTTCTCGTAGGAGACACCAATATTCAGAACCGGAGCGACCCGGCGGAGGCCTTCAAGCATGTCTTGCCCGTGTTTAATTCCGCCGATCTGCTTTTTGGTCAGCTCGAGAGCCCGCTCTCAACGCCATCCACTGACCCCGCGAACCCGGACATCCCGCACAAATATTTATGGCGTCACTCCCACCCGGAGATGGTGAAGGGACTCGAGGCCGCCGGATTCGCGGCCGTGAGTTGCGCAAGCAACGTCACTTACGGAAGCGAGGCAATTCTCAATTCCCTGTCTACACTCGACTCCGCCGGAATAGGCCATTGCGGAGCGGGACGCAACCTCGAGGAAGCGCGGCGCCCGGCGCTGATCGAGCGAGGCGGAGTGCGGTTTGGCTTTCTCAGCTACACTTCTGTTTTCTGGCCAGTCGGGCACGCCGCGGGACCGGATGCGGCGGGCGTAACAACCATCAAGGCGGCGACCGCCTATCAGCCCGGCCCCCGGGCGCTCGAAATGCCGGGGGCGCCGCCGCTCATTGTCACTACGCCGGACCAGGCCGAGCTGGAGGCCATGGAAAATGATGTGAGACGATTGCGAGAAGAGGTGGATGTCGTCGTCGCTTCTTGCCATTGGGGCGTTTCGGGGAGCAGCGTAGTAGCGGACTATCAACGTGTGATTGGCCGCGCGGCCATCGAGGCCGGCGCGGACATCGTAATCGGACATCACCCACACGTTCTTCAAGAGATCGAAATTTGGCAGGGCCGCCCCATCTTTTACAGCATGGGAAACTTTGCATTTGACTGGGAAAGGATGAGAAACAGGAACCTGGATGGCCTTGCCGTATATTGCACCATTCGCGGTCGCCGCCTTGCGGATGTCGCCTTTTCGCCCGCGCGCCGCAATAGCGAGAATTTCATCGAACTACTTCACGCGAATCGGGGCGAGGGCGGCAAAATCGTGGAGCGCGTGCGCAGCCTATCGGCCGAGGCCAGGACGGAAATAATCTTGGAGGACGGGGTCGCCATAGTGAGGGGCCTTAAAGTGTCCGCTTGATGAATCCCGACTGGATTCATCCAAGCACAGCCGAGCTCGCTCCCCTCGCGGGCCGCCTCCGATGGCGACTACTTCGAATTCGTAAGTACTCATTTCACCCCTCCCAGCGAATCAAGAGTTGCTCGATGCTGAAGCCGGGCCCCATGGCCAACACGAGCCCGGTGTCTCCTTTTTGGGTCTCGCCATTCCGCATAATTTCCTCCAACACCATCAACACGGTGGCGGAGGAGACGTTGCCGCATTCGCGAAGCACTTTATGCGAAAAGTGCAGGCTGTCCTCGGAAATGCCAAGTTCGTCTCGATACACCTCCAAAATGCGTTTTCCGCCCGGATGAAAGATGAGATGAGAAACCTCGTCCAGAATCATGCCGTTTTGCGCCAAAAAGTCATCAAGAATGGGCCGGACCCTGGTGCGTACGGCTTCGGGAATCTCTTTCGAGAGACGAATCCGAAAACCCTCGTCTCCTAGGTCAAAGCCCATAAGATGGGTAGACCCGGGAATCGAGAATGTCCGCGAATCGGTGAGCCTGGGTGCTTTGCCCCGGGGGCTGCCGCACAAGAGGGCCGCCGCCGCGCCATCCCCGAAAATTGCGGTGGACACGATGTTGTCCATGGACAAATCGTCCAACTGAAAGGTAAGTGTTGGAAGCTCGACGGAAAGAAGAAGCACATTGTGCTCTGGGAAGCCTTTCAAATATTCCCGCGCGCGCGAAAGACCGACCGCCCCGGCCGCACAACCCATCTCGGTGATCGGAAGGCGCTTGGTGTCGGGCCGCATACCGATTTCGTTGATTAGGTAAGCATCGACCGAGGGAATCATGAATCCCGTGCAGGAGACGGCGATAATCATATCAATGTCTTTCGGCGAGAGGCCAGCTCGCTCGATTACCGCCCTACTGACGCGAACACCCTGCTCAATGGATCGTTCCTTGTAAATTTGGCTGCACTCGGTGAGAGATTTGGGCCGAAAAATATCCTCAATAGGAAGAATCGACGAGCGGGCCGCCACCTGGGCGTTACGGCACATGCGCAACGCAGTTTTCGGGCTCTTTCCGTGTTTGCTCAGCCAGCCGACGAGCCAAGGCTCAACATCTTCCTGTTCGTAGTAGTACTCAGCCATCGATTTGGCGGCCGACACTACAAAAGCCATGATCAAAATCCCTTCAAAGTAACTCAGAAAGAGGCCTGGCGATCGGATCTCCCAATATCTTCATAATATATCCAACAAACGAACAGCTTCAAAAAATCCCGTAAGATGTTAGCTAATGGGGATCACCAACAACCTATCCGGGCAATACGTATTGTCAAAGTTTTCGGATTGTTAACTACTTTATTGGCCTGCGATGCACAAGAATCGCCCCTTCTGATCAGGGACGGGGGGTGATATCATATTTGTTGACGCGTACCTGCGGATTATCCCTTTTTTGCTCCGAGTCCTTTTTTCTTCGCCGCCGATTTTCAAGCCGTACTCGAGTGAGTCCTCCATGAGTTTACTCAAAACGCTTTTGCATCCAGACCACGAGGAAAAATCCGAGCGCGCGGATGTGGCCCGGGCCGCGAACATTCTTCAAATCGGAGAATTTCAGTTTCTCCAACTTGCCCACAGCGAATGGTTTAATGAGGACATGTCCGAGGAGTCCATCAATAAATTATTCATGAGCTATATGTTTCATGACCAGGTTCCCCATTGGGCCCGCCATTATGCGAGACAAATTCTGGCGCTTGAAAAAATCGGAGACCTTGATTGGCGGAACCCGAGTTATCATCGTTATGATAGGGATTTCCATACGGATGTCCCTCAAGGGTCCATAAGATTCATCATCGCCGTTACGATTGTCGTTGCTTTTTTCGGAGGAATGCTTCTCGTCGGCCATTTATTTTCAGGCGGAAAAAGCGCGTCTATTTTACCTCCATATTTTAACCAGCAGGAGATTCCTCCGGAAAATACGCCGCTTGCCCCCGGCAGGTACCAATAATAAGATCCTCGATGGAAAGGATATCTTGGCTTTAGGGGAAAAGAGAAGTAAATGTTTGAATTTGCAGGCGAATTCGAACCTTTCGTCAATATGGTCTTCCTTGGGGTAACGGCTTTTATCGCCATCAAGGCGATTCAAACCCGAGACTCCGACGGAAAAGCGGATTTTGTCCACCTTCTTTTCGGGTGCATCGCCGCCGTTTTCTTTTTTCTTGTTCTTTTCCAGGATGTTCTGGGTGTTTTTCGATTTTGACAATAAAGCGAGTCATCTGAGCGCCACAGGCACCTCCGTCAAACACATTTTCCCTAATCTCCGTTTTATATTCACCGGGCTCAGGGTTTATACATGCGTTGCGCCTTATCCTTCTCGGGTATCCGAAGGAGGCGTTGACCTTCGGGAAGGGCCAACTGTTTTTTAATATAAAGAGCGCGGTCGCGAATCGTCGATGGGTTCGGCGTTCCGTAAACGATCTTATCGAGAATTCCCGGCCCTGAAAGAAGTTCCTCGTCGACCTTCAAGGCATCGATATAGTCGGCCAGGGCTTCCCGGTATCTTCCCGCACGATCATGAACGATCCCCCGGTTGGCATAAGCAGCAGCCATCGTGGCCTGACCGGTGATATCGTCAGGTGAGAGATTTTTCTTCAGAAAATCGATAAGGTGAGTGAGCTCCACGGCAGCGGCACCCAACCGGTCGGTCTGGATGAAAACGATAGCTCTTCCCATCAGGGCGCCGCGGTGATTCGGCATCTCGCTGAGCGCCTTGTTAAAACTTACGAGCGCCGCCTCGAAATCTCCTTCGCTGACTCTAATATCGCCCTGCCTTGTGTGGTAGTCGCCAGGCTGTTCATTGACATACATATTCACCAGAGCCCACACGGAGAACATGCCAACCGTCAAAATAGCAAGATATTTAACGAACCGGCGAAGCACGCGAGGATTCATCTTACCGACCCGAAAATAGATACGCTGTATACAAATAGGAAAAAACGAAACAAATCAGGGCGGCGGAAAAAGCCGCCCGGCGCTTAAGGGCAGACTGTGTGGCCTCATCGGCGGGGCCGTCCTTTTCCGCCCGCCGGACATAAAGAACCCAGACGAGTTGCCGGACCGGCAAAAACAGCGCGCCCCCCAGAAAAAGGGCCCATAAAAGCATATATTTCGCGGTAAATATCTCGGCCATGGATAAGTCGTACACCAAAACGAAAAGCTGGGGGAGGGCAACGCCTCCCCCAGCCGGGTCAACCCTAGTGGTTCAAAGAGGCCTGAACCTTACGAACCCGCCTCTCCCACCGCGACATCTCCGATGTCCTCAACCAGCGCCTCGATCTCCTTTTCGGGCACTGTGGACATTTCCATCTTATACGCGAGGAACCACATCATCCCCACGCCAAGCGCCCAGAAGAGAATCTGCCAAGCCCAGATGGAAGGCATACCGAAGGTCCAGCCAGCTCGGCCAGCATCCGGGGCGCCGAAAATCCAGTTTCCAATCACGGCGCCAGGACCAACACCGAAGAAGAGCCACGCCAGCGTGATCCCCCACGCCGTCGGAATCAGGGATTTCTTATCCTCGGAGAGCGATGCATGCTCGTTGAGGAAACTGTGATACTTCATCCGGTGAGCCATTTCCGTTTCGTCCTGGGTGTTATTCGAAACGATCCAGCAAACCGACGCGTTGAATAACATCCCCCAACCCGCGGAGTGCATCGTCCAGGGCCACCGGCCCCAAATATCGATCCCAACGGATTTCAAGATCATCAGTCCGAAGTTTTCGGTGAAAATCACGCCGAGAAGTCCGGCCACAAGCCCCCAGGTTACGCCCTCACGGGTAATCTTGGGATACCAGCAAACCGCGAAAAGCGCTGGCCACATCTGGAAGCCGAAGGCGACAGCCAGGCCCCCTAGGAGCACAAGGGCGTCCCGTGAGAATGTGGCCACAAGCAGCGCGGCCAAGACAATTAACCCGACACCCGCGCGGCCCGTGATTTTCTGGTTATCGTGCGAGGCGGTGGGGTTGAGATAACGCTTGTAAAGGTCCCTGGTGAGCATTCCGCCCGCCGTCGACATATACGCCGCGCCGGTCGACTGCATGGCCGCCAGGGCACAGACCGCCAGAAGGCCTACAAGCCAAGGCGCCGCATCGGCGATCTGATTGAAATAGTGGGGGACCAGTGAATCCGGTTTTTTCGCGATCGCCCCGGTTAATACATCCGACAAGGCCAGGCCCGCCTCGGAGACGGCGGGATTGGCTCCTAGAAGGTGCGCCCCCATGCCCTGGAACGCGGTGAAGAAGAACAGGATGAACCCGATGCCGGCGGAAGAGGCCCATACCTGCTGCGGCGCGAAAGGCCGCGGGTTGTTATTTGAAAACGACCACATGGAAAACGCCGGGGAGGACTGAATCCCCATCAGCGCGAACATGTAGGTGAGGCACATGACCCCTGTCCAAAGTCCGCCGACGGGAGTCTGTTTGCCCAGGCCGGCCGTGAACTGAATCACACCCGGGATGGCAAAGTAAGAGTTGTAGTCACCGCCACCGTAGCCTTTGGTGGTTCCCCACTTGGCCACCGGAGAGGCGGCCAGCTTGGCCAGGCCGTCGTTTAAGGCGCCCCATCCGCCGGCGAAGTTGAGAGCGATGAGACCCGTGATGACGATGCCCAGCGCCAGGAGAATACACTGAAGCGTATCCACGTAGGCCACAGCCCTGAGTCCGCCGGCCGCGACGTAAATAAACACCACAGCCGAGAGGAGCCACATGCCCATGTTAACGGTGAACATCCCGTCGGTAAGCACGTTGAACAAAAACCCCGAGGCGCCGAGCTGAACGCCCAGATAGGGAATCGAAAAGAGAAGGGCCACGATCACCGTCAGAATGCGGATTGCGTCGCCTCTGAAATAGTCGGCGAACATTTCACCTGGCGTAACGTAGCCGAACCTTTTGCCCAGCATCCATTGTCGCTTGAGAAACATTACCCCCGTGAATGGAATGGTAATGGTGTAGAAAGATGCGTAGGCGTACTGGAAACCGTCGCGGTAGACCAAGCCAGGGTGCCCCATGAAGGTCCATCCCGAAAAGGAGGTAGCGGTCGCCGCCAGGATGAACACCCACATGGAAAGTCTGCGCCCGGCGATAAAGTAATCACTCGCCGTCTTGGCCATCTGCGCCGACTTGAAACCCCAGAAAATACAATAGGACCAGTAGAGCAACACAAAAACAAAGAGCCAAACGATTTTCGCACTCATATACGAACTCCCCTAGCTACTCTTAAGTTGCGAACAGGCGCCTAAAAGATCCATCCATCGCTCTCCTACTTACCAAAGCCCAAAGTTTCAGGGCATAAAACGAAAAAACACCCCCCTAATCTCCCTGATGGGCGATATTTTCACTTTCCCGGGCGCGTGTTTTCAAAAAACATAGATTTGAGTAAATACTAGCAAATCAAACTGGACATTTCATCAATATTATTGAAGAATGACAGATATATCAT
>JAVEPB010000158.1 GCA_030922375.1 bacterium
TGACCTCATGACTGCCAGTCCTACGCTCTCCCCGGCAAACTCGATCTATCCCAAAATACACCTCAATCCCACACCAATTTTTGCGGAACACAGGAATTCAGGACATAATAATCTTGCCCCTGATGGAATCAAAATGGGTGGATCCGATAAATACCTCTTCCAATAGCCCTTGAGGAAAAGCCTCCCGATGGCAAAACGAGGCCCCAAGCCAAAACGCGATAGATATGTAGATAAAATTTTTTCAAATACTACCTCTAAGAACCTAGAAGAGAAGAAAAAATTAGCCGACCAGGGATATTCAGTTTTCACTTTTGCAAATAAAGATTCCAGTGACTTTCCCGCAAGATGGGCCAAGCGTCTTCACCGAAAGGTCCGTGAATACCTCGATACTGCAGTATATTCCGGCACGAGCCAAATTCTCAGGAACCGCATAAACCAAGAGGTTATCCGCCGTATCCGGCATTTTCAGCTGGACAGGAACTGGGAACTTACCCCCGACTCCCAGGACGAGAATGTGGACGAAACGGTCTATTACGCCCTGTTCCGCCTCCTGCTCACCCTTCACCAAAATCCGGGCCGCCTCAAAAAATGCCCGGACTGCAAGAATTTCCACTGGGACCGCACCCATAACTTGTCCAAAAAGTTTTGTTCCGATCGATGCCGTAACCGGGTGGCCCAGCGGGTCCATTTCAAGAAGAAGGCCAAACCTAAGCGGTAGATTTTCAAGGAAACTTTTTACCTGCTATAATTTTCGACGAAACCCCTTGCCAGCGTTGCACTTTCCGTTTTAGTAACAACCCCTCAAAAACCTGTCAATTTTTTTTTCAAATTAATTCCACCCCTTAAAGGCCCTTCATTCAAGGCAATAATTCATCCGAATTAATATAAGCGGCACTAACGACTAAGCCAATTATGACCCCGATGATATCCTATCACCCGGGATCGGGGAAAGGCCCTGATTTTCATCAGCGGATAATTCTTGGAGATTAAAATGGGACAAAAACGAAACCGTCCGGCATCAGCATCAAAATCTCATACAGGACCTAGCATGTCCGATCTGGCTCAAACTGATGCGGACCGCGACCTTCACGTCGAGTACCTCCCTCTTGATTCGCTCAAGCCCTACAAGCGAAACGCCCGAAAACACACAAAAAGCCAAATCCGCAACATATCTCGTAGCATCGAGCAGTTCGGTTTCACTAACCCGATCATCATCGACGACAATCAAACAATTCTCGCCGGAGCCGGAAGATTTGAAGCCTCCAAACTTCTTGGCATGGAAAAGGTCCCCACAATTGGCATCGAATCCATGACCGAAGCGCAAAAAAGAGCCTACATTCTCGCTGATAACCGACTCGCGGAAACGGCGGAATGGGACATGGAGTTTCTCTCCCAGGAGCTCCGGTATCTCGACGAACTTGAAATTAATTTCGATATTACATTGACGGGCTTCGAGACAGCAGAGATCGACAACCTGATCTACAACCCGAATCCGACCGAAGAAGACCCCTCCGCAAATGGAGTGCCCGGATCAAACCCGGCCGAACCAGCGGTCAGCCAGATCGGGGATCTTTGGATTCTAGGTCCCCATCGTCTTTATTGCGGGGACGCCGCCAAGGATGAATCTTTCCAATACTTAATGGGAAGTCAGAGGGCAGAGCTTATAGTGAGTGACCTCCCATACAACCTAAAAATCCAAGGCCACGTTTCCGGCCTTGGCGCCATTCAGCATGAGGAGTTCATCATGGCGTCTGGAGAAATGTCGGAAAGCGAGTACACCGCGTTCCTCAAAACCGCTTTCGGCTACATGGTGAAATACAGCCTCAACGGTTCGATCCATTTTTTGTTCATGGATTGGAGGCACGCATTCGATCTTTTATCAACTGGCCGACAGGTTTACACAGAACTCAAAAATCTAATCATATGGAACAAAATGACCGGAGGAATGGGGTCCTTCTACAGAAGCCAGCATGAGCTGATTTTTGCATTCAAAAACGGAACGGCGCCGCACATAAATAATTTTCTGCTTGGTCAAAAAGGCCGGTACCGCACCAACGTTTGGAGTCATCCGGGCTCAAACACGTTCCGGCCTGGCCGACTAGAAGATCTTCGGAGGCACCCGACGCCCAAGCCGACCAGCCTCATCTGCGATGCGATCATCGATTGCTCACACCGTGGCGGAATCGTCCTCGATCCTTTCGCTGGAGGCGGTACCCTCCTGATCGCTGCTGAGAGAACCCGTCGGAGAGCATTCACGATGGACTTAGATCCGCGCTTTGTCGATTCGGCCATCTTGCGATGGGAGGAATATACGGGCGAATCGGTCATCCATGATGAATCTGGGCAGACCTTCACAGAAATCAAGGAGACCCGCCGCAATGAGCCGTGAGTATGAAATTGGCTTCAAGAAACCTCCTCAAGAAACACAGTTTCGGAAAGGCCTATCCGGCAATCCAAAGGGCCGCCCGAAGGGGAGCAAAAACTTGAAAAGCGAACTCCTAGAAGAGCTCGAAGAGGAAATTCTTATCCGGGAAGGACCCACACAAAAGCGCGTAACAAAGCTGCGGGCGGTGATCAAGGGTCTCATGGCCAAGGCCATGAAAGGAGATGCTCGATCCGCGGATCTTCTTCTCAAGCTTACCCTCCACCTGATCGGGGAAGGCGAAACCGACAAAGAAGATGAGCCTATGTCCGATGATGAGCTAGCCATTTTGAAAACATTCGAAGCCAGCCTCCCGAAAAGAAAGCTGAAAAAAAAACCGACAACGAAACGTGCCAAAAAACGAAGTAGGCGGAACGCAAGCATTCCCGCACGCAAAAAGAAATTTTGAGGAAAACATGAAAAACGACAGGCAGATGGTCAGACTTATCCTTAGAAACCACCTGGCTAGCTTCATCCATCGTTGTTTTCAAACGGTTGTACCCGGCGCCGCCTTTTCGCTCAACTGGCACATCCTGGCGATGGCCTGGCACTTGAGCCAGTGTTTTCACGGAACGATTAAAAGATTGATCATCACGATTCCCCCCAGGAGTTTGAAGTCGATCTCTGCTTCCGTAGCATTCCCCTCCTGGATTTTAGGGCGCAACCCCGCATCGAATATCATCTGCATCAGCTACTCGGCGAACCTGGCTTCCAAACATTCAAGAGATTGCCGGGCGGTGATGGAGAGTGCCTGGTATCGTGAAGTCTTTCCAAAGACGCGCATTCATCCAGAGAAGAACACCGAGATGGAATTCATGACTACCGCTCAGGGCCACCGCATGAGCACCTCGACCGGAGGCACACTGACGGGCCGGGGCGGAAATTTTCTCATTTTGGATGATCCGATGAACCCCGACGAGGCGGCATCCGAGGCAAAGTGCGAAGCGAAAAAGCAATGGTACGACAACACACTGTATTCCCGGCTCGACAACAAGAACGAGGGTGTGATCATTATTATCATGCAGCGGCTTCACATCGATGACCTCGTGGGTTATGTCCTTCAAAAAGAGAACTGGGTCCATTTGAACCTGCCAGCCTTTGCTCCGAAACTAGAGAAAATTCCCATCGGAGAGGATGAGTTCCACGAGCGAATAGAAAGGGAGCCACTCCACCCAGAGCGGGAAAACCGAAAGACCCTGGAGAAGATAAAATCGAACCTGGGAACCTACGCGTTCAGCGCCCAGTATTTACAAAACCCAATTCCTCTTGAGGGGAACTTGATTCGCTGGGAATGGTTCCGCTCCTTTCGGATGCCGCCCGAGCGGGGACCCCACGACCGGGTCATTCAGAGCTGGGACACCGCATCGAAGGCCACGGAGTTAAACGATTTCTCGGTCTGTACGACCTGGCTCATCCAGCGAAAAGACTTTTACCTGATCGACGTAGTCCGGGAGCGCTACGAATTCCCCCGCCTCAGGAAAATGGTCGTCGAATTGGCCCAGAAGCATGACGCGAATGCGGTATTGATTGAAGAGGCTGGATCGGGGATCCCTCTCGTCCAGGAACTCAGGCGCGAAGGCGAAATCCGGCCCATCGGCATCACTCCCGAAGGGGACAAAACGACCCGCATGAGCGCCCAGTCAGCCAAAATCGAGGCAGGGTATGTCTATCTGCCTGAAAGCGCATCTTGGCTTCAAGATTTCCAGGCCGAGGTTCTGCAATTCCCCCATGGAAAATTTGACGATCAGATCGATTCGATGTCCCAGTTTTTGAACTGGGCGCACCGGCGAGAGCCCCGTTTGATAGTAAGCGGGGGAACCCGTATTTTTACGCCCTGAAAATTCATCTTTTCCCCCTAAAAATAGCTGAAATCCTCCCTATCCTTCCCCTTGACTCTTCCCGCCAAGGAAGCGTCCATGTGGGCGAAAAGGTGCCTGAAAAAGCTGAGTACCTGTTGCGGAGATTGAACAGCTGGGCAGCCCCGGTTGGGAGGCTGCTAACCCAGGAGGACACAAAATGATCGACGTGGAAAAAGAATTATCTGCCCTGGCAAAGATATCGAGGATTGGGCTGCAGGATAGATGGCAGAAACTCTACGGCGCTGAGCCTCCTGCCCACATCAGCCGAGACCTGATGGTCCGCACCATCGCCCACCGGATCCAGGAGCGCGAATATGGAGGCCTGGATAAAAACACGAAACGCAAGCTCCGCTCCCTCGCCCTGGCCCTTGACAGCGAAGGAGAGCGGCCTCTTTCTCCCGGCCTTACCCTAAAACCCGGCGCGAAGCTCATCCGGGAGTGGCACGGGAGAACCTACACCGTGGTCGCCCTTGAGAAGGGCTTCGAGTTCAAGGGAAAACGCTACCGCTCTCTTTCTCGAATCGCCCGGGAGATCACCGGGGCGCGCTGGTCAGGGCTCAGGTTCTTCGGCCTTACGAGGGATGCAAAGACCACATCCCAAGCCAATGGAGATGCACTGTGAACAAAAAATCGAGGAGCAAATCCAAGGCGAGCCGGCTACGATGTGCCATCTACACGAGGAAGTCTTCCGAGGAGGGGCTTGAGCAAGACTTCAATTCGCTCGACGCCCAGCGGGAGGCCTGCGAGGCGTACGTCAAGAGCCAGCGAAACGAGGGGTGGGACGCCTCCCCCGCCCAGTACGATGACGGGGGCTTCTCGGGAGGAACGATGGAGCGGTCTGGACTCCAGCGCCTCTTAAGTGACGTCAAGGCGGGCAAGGTCGACGTGGTGGTTGTCTACAAGGTGGACCGCCTCACACGCTCTCTTTCGGACTTTGCACGGATCGTCGATATCCTTGACGCTCAGAAAACCTCTTTCGTGTCGGTCACCCAGCAGTTCAACACCACGACCTCGATGGGAAGGCTGACGCTGAACGTCCTCCTCTCTTTTGCCCAGTTCGAACGAGAAGTCACGGGGGAGCGGATTCGGGACAAGATCGCAGCCTCGAAGAAGAAGGGAATGTGGATGGGAGGCTATCCACCACTGGGCTACGAGGCTGTGGAGCGGAAGCTTGCGGTCCATGCACAAGAATCCCGGACCGTTCGCCACATCTTCAAAAGGTACGCCGAGCTGGGCTCCGTGCGGAAGCTCAAGGAGGCACTCGACGCGGCGGGTATTGTCAGCAAGGTCCGGAAGACCAAAACCGGCAGGGTTTGGGGAGGCAAGCCTTTCGCTCGGGGCGCCCTCTACGCGATGCTACAAAACCGCATATACCTCGGGAAGGTAGTCCACAAGGGCCAGTCCTACCCTGGCAAGCATGAGGCCATCGTGGACCAGGCGCTCTGGAAGAAGGTGGAGAAAACCTTGGCGGCGGGGCGAGTGGGAAGGTGTAATGGCTCAGGCGCCAAGGACCCAAGCCTTCTGGCCGGGCTCCTCTTTGATGACCTCGGGGAGCGGATGACGCCCACTCATGCCGTGAAGAAGGGCAAGCGCTACCGCTACTACGTCTCGCGGTCTTTAATCCTGAACCCCAGATCAGCCTCAAAGAGAGGCCGGCGCGTTCCGGCAGGGGACATCGAGGAGATCGTCACTGGCAGGCTGCGGAAATTCCTCTCGAACAATAAGGAGTTGCTCGAAGCCGTCGAGCCCCTTGTTCCGGATGGAGCCGGGCAGAAGATGCTGATTGACGCGGCCACCTCTCTCGCGGCTGACTGGCCAGGTCTTGAGCGCCCAAATATGCGGGATTTGATCCTTTCCATCATTCTCCGGATCGATATCCATCAGGAGCGCGTGGACATCCAAATCGCCCCTGCCCAGGTCACGAGCGTCCTGCGTGGTGAACCTTCAGATCAATTACCGCCTGACGAGGACGTTCCGAAGGCAGGGCCTCTGACCCTGACCGTCCTGGCTCGACTCAGACGGACGGGGATGGAGATGAAAATGCTTGTGGATGGCGAGACCATAAGCGCAGGAAAGGCTGACCGCAGCCTGGTCCGGCTCATCGTCAAGGCGCACGCACTCAGGGAAAAACTCGAATCGAAGGGCGGGATTGACTTCGGGGGGATGACCCGGCAATTTGGAACGGGTAGAGCACACCACATGCGGCTCCTCCGATTGTCCTTCCTCGCTCCCGACATCATCAAGGCCATACTCGAAGGCCGACACCCCAAAGACCTCACCGCCGCCCGCCTGATGCGAAACACCCAATTGCCCCTCTCTTGGCGAGAGCAGCGAGAAACGCTAGGATTTGTCTGATATTTCCCGATCAAACCGCGAAAGAGAATCCACCTTCCTCCTTTTCCCGAAAACAACCTCCCCATACCCTGCTTATCTTTTGACCCAAAATCCCTCAACGGTGCCTTAAAAACTGGCCGCGAGAGACGATCAGATAAATGAGACCGGAGATGGACCGACCGGTGGGTCTCTCGGGATTCAAACTCAATTCCACTTCGCGAGAATGCCGGGAAAACGCGGGGGAACCGGGGTGGTGCAGGAAAAACGCCACGAAACGGAATCAACAGGATTATCTTGGCGGTGGGGGTAGTCCACTGCGAACCCGTCTCTGCCAAATTCCCTGTTT
>JAVEPB010000159.1 GCA_030922375.1 bacterium
GGCGGCAAACGCTCCTGACGAAACCGATCATTTTATCGGCGTCGAGCCCGAGGTCCCGGTTGTCGATAAAGATGAAATCGTTTCCGCTGCCGTTCAGCTTGGTGAAATGAATCTTATCTTCCATCTCGGCCGGACTCTCCCGTAATGAACGCGGGGATGCGTTCCCCCCGGATCAGGTCTTCGTAACTCTCCCGCTCGCGGATGATGTGATAATCGTTCCCGCGGACGAGTATCTCCGCTGGCCGGGGGCGAGAGTTGTAGTTCGAGGCCATCGTGAATCCGTAGGCGCCCGAGCTCATGATGGCGAGGAGATCGTCACGTTTCAATTCGGGAAGCTCCCTGTCCTTCGCCAGATAGTCGCCGCTCTCGCATACCGGGCCGACGAGATCGATCATGCGGCGTGGTCTCGATTGAACGGCCTCCTCCACCGGCCGGACACCCTGATAGGCCTGATAGAGCGCCGGACGAATCAGGTCGTTCATCCCCGCGTCGATGATGACGAAGCGCTTTTCTTCGTTTTCCTTCCCGTAGAGCACGCGCGTGACCATGATCCCCGCGTTGCCGGATATGACCCGGCCCGGTTCGAACATGAGAGTGCAGCCGAGGTCCTTGAACTGGGGCAGAATCGCCCCGGCGTACTCGGCCGGGGTGGGGGGCGCTTCGTCGTGGTAGGTGATGCCCACTCCCCCCCCCACGTTCAGATAGCGGATGTCGTGGCCGTCCCCGCGGAGAGCGCGGACGCAATCGGCCACTTTTTCGGCCGCCTCGGCGAAAGGGCCGGTCTCGGTGATCTGGCTGCCGATATGACAATGTAGGCCGATTGCCCGGATGTTGACGAGCTCCGCCGCCGTCCGGTACTGCTCCCGCGCCCGGGCGATGTCGATTCCAAATTTACTTTTTTTCATCCCGGTGGAGATATAGGGATGGGTTTTCGGGTCAACGTCGGGGTTCACACGCACCGCGATCGAGGCCGGCTTCCCGGCCCGGCCGGCCACCCGGTCGATGTTTCGAAGTTCGTCCTCGCTCTCGACGTTGAACATGAGTACGCCCTGCTCGAGCGCATAGGCGATCTCATCGTCCGACTTACCCACCCCGGCGAAGACGACCCGCTCGGCCGGTACCCCCGCCTCGACCCCACGGAAGAGCTCTCCCCCCGAAACGATGTCGAGTCCTCCGCCGAGTTCCGAGAAAAGCCGCAAGATGGCGAGATTCGAATTGCTCTTCATCGCGAAGCAAATCAGATGAGGAACCCCCGCGAACGCCTCGTCGAACGCGCGGAAATGGTTTACCAGCGCCTCGTGGCTATAAATATAAAGCGGGGTCCCCATCTCCTCGGCGAGCCGGGACACAGCCACTCCCTCAGCGTGGAGCTCACCGTTTTTGTACTCGAATTGGTCCATGTCTTTCTCTCAACCCCCAATGGCAACAAGTCTCAATATCAATGTCCGGACATCGTACGGAGGGGGATTATATTTATGATCGGCGAATATATCTATCCAACTCCCCTAAATTCCGCCGGAGGGACTTTTATGTATAATCCCCTTGATTGGTGGTGATAATTTCGGATGGTTCCGCCTTTGGCTCCTGAGCGGCAGACACCGGCTTTCCGGATCTTCCGGCGGAGATGAATCGCATCGAATTTTGAATCCGGGCGGCAGTTAGCGCATAATTTCCACCGGCGAAATTTGATCTTTTCGGAAAAGGGGGGCGAATGGCCTCGAAATCCCGAAAACCCAAAAGAAAGAAAAAGCGCAAGGTGCGGTTGAAGCCCGCGCCGGAAAGCCAGGTCCAGAAATGGAAGCTGGCCGCGCGGGGTCATTTCGAGCGGGGCGAATTCGACAAGGCTGGAGAGATCTACCGCCGGATATTGAAGCACGATCCGGATGAACACAGCGCGACTCACAACCTTGGGGTGGTTCATCACAGTCTCGGGGATCAGGAAAAGGCCCTTGAGTTGATCGACCGCGCCATCGAGCGTGAACCCGCCTCGGCCGAATACCATTTCAGCCTGGGCAATGTTTTTGTCGAACTCGGGAGGACCGAGGAGGGCGAACAGGCGTTCCTCCGCGCGATCGAACTCGAACCAGCCCATGCGCCCGCCTATAACAACCTTGGCGTGATAGAGCGCAAGAGTGCGCGATTCCGGGAAGCTGAGGTGCATTTCAGGAAAGTCCTCGAGATCCGGCCCGATGTGAAGGATGCACATCAGAGCCTCATCGCTCTGCTCTTACAAGAGGGGAGACATGAGGAATCCCGGACCGCGCTCAAGGCATTTCTCAATGTATTTCCAGACAATCCATCGGCCAAACATATGCTGGCTTCGCTCGTCGGAGAGACCACCGAAACCGTTCCTTCGGAATACGTCACCTCACTATTCGACGGCTATGCCCAGACATTCGATGCCCATCTCACCCGGGACCTTCACTACCACACTCCCGAACTGCTCCGGAATGCCGCCGGGCGCTTTCTCGATGAAGGAGCCGCCGGGCTCCGCGTGCTCGATCTGGGGTGCGGCACGGGGCTATGCGGCCCGCTGTTTCGGGATCCGGCCGAAACCCTGATCGGAGTGGACCTGTCGCCCGGGATGTTGGCAAAGGCCCAGGAGAAAAACGTTTACGACGAATTGATCGAGGGCGATTTGACCGATGCCCTTCGGGCCGAGAGCGGGACGCTCGATCTCGTGGTTTCAGCCGATGTCTTCGTCTATGTCGGTGCGCTCCGCGAAGTGTTTGCGGGTTGCGCCGCCGCAATTCGGCCGGGCGGGCTCTTCGCGTTTTCGGTCGAATCTTGTCAGGGGGAGGAATTCGTCCTCCGGCCCTCGGGCCGCTACGCCCATTCGACAGTCTATATACGGGGTCTGGCGTCGGAATTCGGTTTCTCCGAGGCCCTCTGCGAGGAGGCCATCCTTAGAACGGGGGCCCACCAGCCCATCACCGGCCATATATTCGTTCTGACCAAAGGGTTCGTGTCCCAATAGAGTCCAGCCGGGTGGACGATGAAGAACCGGGGGGGTCCTAAAACTGTACTAAGAAGCGATCCTTCACCACCAGACGGGGCATTTGGATCTAACCAATCAGGACAGGATGGAAGAAACAATCGAGATATGCCAGCGTCTATTTGATCATCCGGCGATACCAAAACCGCGTTCTTATCTCACGAAAATGCCATGCGGAAGCGAAAGAAAAAACTTGAGGCGCGGCTTGCAAAAAAACGAAAGAAAGTTAAAAGGATTCGTGGAGAAAGGCTCGATGTCCTCATCTACAACGAACTCGGGACGAGCATGGAATAATCTATATTTCCCTTTTTCCGGATGGCCGCGGTGCAGTGCGCCTATTGGTGCGGCTCCACCTCTGGGAGCACTGAGATGGATTATTTTATCTCGAGCGATGCCGGAGAGCCTGAAAACGGCCAGGACCACTACCTGGAAAAGCTGGTCCGGCTCAAATCGCCGATAATCCATTTCACCCCGCCGCTGCTCTCCCCGGAACCAAAGGAGCGGGTCTATTTCGGTTTTACGGAGGCCGATCACATCTACGCCTGCCCCCAGAGCATCCACAAGATCCATCCCGACATGGACGAAATTATTGGCGGCATCCTCAGACGGTACCCGGCGGGTCAGGTGGCTCTTCTGGAGGGGAGGACACTCCATTGGACCGAGGCGATGACGCGCCGGTTGCGAGCAAAGCTCCCGGACGTGGCCGGCCGCATTCGCATGCTCGCCCGGATGACAAAGGAGGACTTTTCGGCTTTCTATGCATTTCGGACGTCATTCTCGACCCGATCCATCATAACGGGGGAACCACTTCCTACGACAGCCTGGCCACCGGGACGCCCATCGTCATATGGCCGAGCAAAATAGGACTTGAGAGGTATATGTACGCCCTCTACCGTAAAATGAACGTGATGGACTGCGTGGCCTCCTATTATGAGGAATATGTCGAAATCGCCCTGAAACTGGGGAGCGAGCCGGCGTTCCGCGAGTCGGTGAAGACCAAGATCCTCGCCTCGAATCACCTGATTTTCGAGGACATGGAATTTGTCCGCGAGATGGCGGTTTTCATGGAATCCGCGGTCAAGGCGGCCCGAGACCGTCTTGACCGCACGGGGTCTCCCTGAGCGGCCCGTGGTCGCCCTGAACCGCCCTGCGGGCCATTCAGAGCCCTTAATCCCTTATAATCAAGTAAATAAAGCCACCCCGCCCGCTATTGGATTGAGAACATTTTGCCGATAAGGATTGAAGAGGGCCGCGCCGGGGTTTTCCCGGCGGGCCGTCAAAATGACGGGGAGGCCAGGAAAAATTGGCGCCCCGGGAGAAAATCACGGCATACGGAAAATTTCGATCAGCATAAGTGATTGATATTATTGACTTGTTATGCCGTTCGCCTTTGGTATGCGCCGTGCATATCCTGAATACACGAGGGGGAACTCCCCTCGTCTGTCGGCCGGAAAAAAGCTGGCCGGCAACCTTTATAATGGAATCCAGGAATGGTCACGGAGCGGCCGACCAACGCCGCGGGAGCGAATAATTTGGAAAATCTCTCGGATACGAAAATTTCAGTCAATTACGAAGAACTCTTCGAGAACTATCACAAAGACCTCGCCGAGACCCTCAGGGGCTTTAATTCGGAGGTGGTCCTGGACACCTGGGTGCCCGACGAGGATCATTCGAGGAGCATCCTGAATCTCGTCGAAGCGGCCCAAATTGCCGGCAAGGACAAAATTTCCGTTTTCATCGGCGCGGAAACCGCCGGCTCCCTCGACATCGCCCTCCTTCAGGGCTGGACCTCCGAGATCGGCAAAACCTCGGTGAGGCCCGGAACCCATGGAATCGAGCTCGAAGTTTCCCACATGACCGAGTGGGCCTCCTTCCAGAAGGTGAACGCCGCCTACCGGGATGGACTGCACGCGGCCTACCGGGCCATGTCCCACAGAGGCAACCTCAACGCCGAAAAAGGGCTGACCCTCATCCAGGCCTCCCGAGACGGCATCAGGCTCACGGCGCTGGTCGAGCCGGCCAGCCATCTCATCCGGAAAGCCGCCCACAGCGGAGAGGCCTCCATCGTCGAGCAGGGCCTGATAGACGCCCTGTGCGAAATTCTGGTGGACGTCACGATACAGGAAGCCAGCGATCACGCTTGCATTTATCTAGAGGATGCCCTCAGGGATTTTTCCCAAAAACCTCCCGTCGCGGGCATGGTCACACCCGAAAACG
>JAVEPB010000160.1 GCA_030922375.1 bacterium
CCGAACCCGGCGAGCGCCGCCTCGGCGGCCCGGAGTTTTTGGGTGGCCCCGTCACCCAGGCGGAAGTGGGTGATCAAGAGGGCGGCCCCGGGCCGCGAATCCCGCGTCTCGACCGCCGAGGCCCCCGATTCGATGAGCCGGGCGGAGGCTTCCTCGGCGACGGTTTCGGGCACCTGGGCGAGAAGCTCCATCCATCCGGGCATCTTGTTTCCTCCTGCTCGCGGCCCCGCTATCGCGCCCCTCTATTTCGCGCCGGGCGCTCCATCCCGGTTCTCCATCATGGCCGCTATCGCGTCAGGCTAATCGGCGGCTAGCCCTTCGACGGCAGGATGACCTCGGCCGTGCCCTTGCTGGCGATCTCGCCGAGCTGGTTCGTACCCGTGAATTCGAGGGTGACGGAGCCGTCCTCGCTCTTTTCGGCGACCTTGCCGGCGTAGCGGATCGTGTCGCCGTAGACCATGGGTTTTCGCACCTGGCAGTCGAGCTTCTTGAGGAAGCCCTCGTCCCCCATCCAGTTCGTGACGTAGGGGGTGGACCAGGCGAAGCGCATCACCCCGTTGTCGAAGGGTCCCGGCATCCCCCGGCCCGCGGCGAGGGTGAAGTCCTCGTGCTGCTGGGAGTTTTTGACGGGCAGTCCTATTTTGGGGGTGATGACGGCGTTGTGGGGCGCCTTGATGATGTCGAGGTAGCCGAGCCGGCCGGCTTTGTATGAGGGGCCAAGCGCGGCGTTCCAGGCCACCATGTCTCCGATCGTAAGGGGCCCTCGCAGCATCGGGGGCAGCTCGTCTCCCGGGGTGACGTCCTCCCAGTGGATCGTGTCCGCGCCGGTTCTTTTTTCGGCGCGGTACTCGGCCTCGATGCCGGCGATGGCCTCCTCGTCGTAGTGGGTGATCTCGCGGTCGTACAAGAGGCTGGTTCCTTCCTGGAGGGTGCGGATCATGGTGCCGGTCGCCTTGGCCACGATCTCATCGGCCCCGTTCCAGTAGGTGAACTCGCCGATGATGAAGATCAGGCGGCGGCCCGCCTTGTTGGTTTTCTCGAACATCTCTTTTTGGATCGACGAGGCCCGCAACTTCTCCCCGGTGTAGACGGGCTTGAACCATTCGCAGGCGACGCCTCCGATCAGCGAGGAGAGCGGCGCCGCCACCGGCGCCCCGTGGAGGATGGGGTAAAGGACCGAAACCAAAAAGGCGGGCGGGGCCTGGATTTTTCCGCCGGCGGTTTTGGCGGCGTAATCCGGGTCGAGCCAGAGGGGGTTGTCGTCGTCGATGCCGTAGGCGAAATGGCGGATGGCGTCGGCCGAGGCTTCGGTGTTCCAGGGTCCCCGCTCGCGGACCTCCTTGCCGACCAGCTCGCGGGATTTGGCGGCGAATTCCTCGATTCTCTCTTCTGCATCGTTCGTCACTGGATTGAACTCCTCGGGATGAAAAAAACGATGGTTTCCGGTCCGGCACTTTAAGGGGCGCGTTCCGTTTCGGCAATCAGCGGAGGAAGGATTTCACCTTGTCGAGGAACCGCTTCGTGAGCGGGTTGGTTGAGGCCGAGGAGAGATGCTGGAACTCCCGGAACAGGGCGCGGAGCTTTTTGTTGAGCCGGATGGGGGTTTCGACGGTGACGCTCACCAGCTGATCGCCCGTCCGCCGCCCGCCGAGGGGGGAGAGCCCCTTTCCCCTGAGCCGGAAGACCTGGCCGGTCTGGGTGCCCGCCGGAATCCGGACCTTCACCCGGCCA
>JAVEPB010000161.1 GCA_030922375.1 bacterium
CATCAAGGGCCCACTCTACACCCCGATCGGAGGCGGATTTCGCAGCTTGAACGTTGCCTTCCGCCAAATTAACGATCTTTATGCCTGCGTGCGCCCCGTCCGGTGGTTCACGGGTGTTCCTTCGCCGATGGTGCATCCCGAGTGGGTGAACATGTGTATTTTCCGCGAAAACACCGAGGATGTTTACGCGGGCATCGAGTGGGAACTCAACACGAAAGAAGTAAAGAAGGTGATCAAATTCCTGAATGAGGAAATGGGATGCAACGTCAGGAAGGATAGCGGGATCGGGATAAAACCCATATCCGTCTTCGGAAGCGAGCGCATTATAAAAAAGGCGATTGACTACGCGATTGCCAACAAGAAAAAGGTTTTGACCATCGTTCACAAAGGGAATGTTCAGAAGTATACGGAAGGCTCCTTCAAGGATTGGGGCTATGCTTTTCTCAAGAAGAAGTACCGAAAGCATATCGTTACGGAAGAGGAGCTTTGGAGCAAGAAATATAATGGGAAAATGCCCAAGGGCAAGATTCTCGTAAACGACCGTATCGCCGATAATATCTTTCAGCAGGTTCTCACGCGTCAGCGGGAGTATGAGGTTCTTGCCTGCACCAACCTGAATGGCGACTATATCTCGGACGCCATCGCGGGCCAGGTGGGGGGACTCGGTATGGCCCCCGGCGCCAATATTGGCGATAAAATCCACTTCTATGAGCCTACCCACGGCACCGCGCCAAAATATGCGGGCAAGGACATGGTGAATCCGAGCAGCCTTATCCTCTCTGCCGTTATGATGCTTGAGGATATGGGGTGGAATAAGGCCGCCGATCTCATCGTCAAGGGAATAGAGGGCGCCATCAAGAAAAAGACGGTTACCTACGATCTTCATCGCCAGATGAAGGGAGCGAAAAAGGTGTCATGCTCGCAATTTGGCAAGGCCATTATTAATAACATGTAAGGGAGATTTCCCACCAGGAGGGTATTATGAGCCGACCGAAAATTACAATTGTCGGTGCCGGAAATGTAGGGGCCACCGCGGCACACTGGGCGGCTGCACACGAACTCGGGGACATCATCCTCCTCGACATCATCGAAGGTGTTCCCCAGGGTAAAGCCCTTGATCTTTACGAGGCGGCCCCGGTGGAAGGGTTCGATTGCCGCGTAACAGGCTCCAACAATTACGACGACACAAAAGATTCGGATATCGTTGTTATTACGGCCGGTATCGCCAGGAAACCAGGGATGAGCCGAGACGACCTGATCTCGACGAATGCGGGAATTGTCGGTTCCGTCACCGATGAAATCGTATCGAGGTCCCCGAACTGCATTTTGATTATTGTCTCCAACCCGCTGGATGTCATGGTTACGAAGGCCCACATGCAGTGCAATTTTCCCCGCGAGCGAATTGTGGGGATGGCGGGCGTTCTCGACAGCGCGCGTTTCCGCGCATTTATCTCGATGGAGCTCAATGTTTCGGTTGAAGACATCAGTGCAACAGTGCTGGGGGGGCACGGGGACAGCATGGTCCCTCTTCCGCGGTATAGCACCGTTTCCGGAATTCCAATTACGGCGCTTATGAAACCCGAACGGATTGAAGAGTTGGTTCAACGCACGCGGGATGGTGGCGCCGAGATCGTAAATTTCCTGAAAACGGGAAGCGCCTTCTATGCGCCAGGGGCTTCAGTTGTCCAGATGGTTGAATCCATCTTGAAGGATAAAAAACGGATTCTTCCCTGTGCGGCACTGCTTCAAGGCGAGTACGGTCACGATGGAATATTCATGGGCGTTCCAGTGAAACTCGGCGCCGGCGGAGTGGAAGAGGTGATCGAGTTGGACCTTACCGCCGAGGAAAAATCCGCATTCGACGAATCGGCGAATCATGTGCGTGAGTTGATTAAATCCCTGTCCTAGCCGAAAGGCGGGACTGGAGGGGTCTCTCTTTTCCGCCTGAGGTGATTGTCGATGCGGGTGATTGATGTTGCCGAAGTCACCGCAAAGATTCGGGATATGGCAATCGAATCGAACTATAATGTCGATCCCGAGTATTTGGCCCGAATCGAATCGGCCAAAACTTCTGAAAGTTCCCCCCTGGGCCTTAATATTTTGAATCAGATCACCGAAAACGCAGAATTGGCATCCGCCGAAAGGGTGCCTTACTGTCAGGATACGGGCCTATCTATTGTGTTCGCCGATGTTGGTCAGGATGTCCACTTTACCGGAGGCTCCCTTGAGAGCGCTATTAACGAAGGCGTCCGGCAGGGATACCGCGATGGGTATCTCCGTGGGTCGGTTGTGAACGATCCGCTTAGGCGGGAGAATACAAAGGACAACACGCCTGCGGTGATTCACTATCGGGTGATTCCGGGGGATCACTTCGTACTTTATTTCGCCGCCAAGGGTACGGGTAGCGAAAATATGAGCATGGCCAGGATGCTCAAGCCCTCGGACGGTCGTGAAGGGATTCTGAGAACGGTTGTCGAGCATGTATTCGAATCGGGCGGGAATCCGTGTCCGCCTATTCTTTTGGGCATTGGCCTGGGGGGATCGATCGAGAAAGCGGCCCAGATTGCGAAATGGTCGCTTTTTCGTCCGCTGGGGAGGCCCAACCCGGACCCACTGGTTGCCGATCTCGAACAGGATATCTTAAAAGCTGTGAATCGGACCGGGGTGGGGCCCATGGGAATGGGAGGCGACACCACCTGTGTTGCGGTGCACATCGAAACTTACCCCTGCCACATCGGGGCGCTTCCAATTTGCATCAATGTTGAATGCCATGCACACCGTCACGCGGAACTGGAGTTTTGAACCGGGTGGCTGACGCCGGCGTGGTTGAGATCGAGCTTCCGCTGAGGGATGAGGTGATCGCTCGCCTCGAGATGGGTGAAATGTGTCATTTGTCGGGTGTGATTTACACCGCCCGGGATGCCGCTCACAAACGAATGGTCGAGGCTTTGGAGATGCAAGAAGCTTTGCCCTTCGATGTCCGGGGTGAGGTCATATACTATGTCGGGCCGACGCCGCCTAAGCCGGGCGCCGTCATCGGCTCCGCGGGCCCTACGACGAGCGGCCGGATGGATGTCTATACTCCCCGGATTCTTGAGGCCGGGCTGAAAGGAATGATAGGAAAGGCGGGCCGAAGCCGTCCGGTTGTCGACGCCATCGTAAAATACGGCTGTGTATATTTCGCTGCCGTAGGGGGAACAGCGGCTTTGCTCTCGCGCTCGATTAAAAAGGTGGAGATGGTTGCCTACGAGGATTTGGGGACCGAGGCCATCAGGAAACTCTGGGTGGAGCGGTTTCCCGCCGTCGTGGCCATCGATTGCCATGGGAATAACATTTTCGAAGAGGGATTCAAGAAATATGCCGCCGAGTAAGCAACTCATAAAACCTTATTCAATTAGATGACTCGGGAGAAAATTGGGTCTTTTCGGGACATTGGAGAGTTTTGATGAATATTCACGAATATCAGGGAAAAGAGCTTTTCAAGAAGTACGGCGTAACGGTCCCGCGCGGGAGGGTGGCGGGTACCGCCGATGAGGCCGAGGAGATTGCCAAGGAGCTGGGCGGCGCGGTTGTCGTAAAGGCTCAGATCCATGCGGGTGGTCGCGGCAAGGGAGGCGGTGTGAAACTCGCCAAAGATCCGGCCGAGACCAGAAAAGCGGCTTCGGAAATCCTGGGGATGACGCTGGTGACTCATCAAACAGGGCCCGGCGGCCGCCTGGTGAAAAAAGTTCTTATCGAGGAAGCCAGTGATATTGCGAATGAGCTTTATCTGAGCATTGTTCTCGATCGGTCCTCGGGGCGGCCCACCATCATGGCAAGCACCGAGGGTGGTATGGACATCGAAGAAGTCGCGGCGAAAACCCCCGAGAAGCTGATTAAAATTCAAATCGATCCTGCGCTTGGTATCTGGCCTTCAACGGCCCGGCGCGTAGTCTATGGTCTCGGCCTGGAGGGCGAACAGGCGGCCGAAGGCGCGAAATTCGTCTCGAATCTCTATAAGTTTTACGATGAGATGGATTGCTCTCTCGTCGAGATTAATCCGCTTGTTCAAACAGCCGACGGCCGGGTGTTTGCTCTCGACGCAAAGGTGAACTTCGACGACAATGCACTTTATCGGCATAAGGATGTCGCCGAGATGCGCGACACCGGGGAGGAAGACCCCCTTGAGGTCGAGGCTTCGAAATATAACCTCAACTACATCAAGCTGGACGGGGAAGTCGCCTGCATGGTGAACGGCGCGGGATTGGCGATGGCCACCATGGACATCATCATGCTGGCTGGCTCCTCGCCGGCGAATTTTTTGGACGTGGGAGGCGGCGCGAACAAGGAAATGGTCGAAAACGCTTTCCGTATTCTGATGGATGACGATGATGTGAAAGCCGTGTTCATCAATATATTCGGCGGCATTCTTCGCTGCGACGTTTTGGCCGAGGGTGTGGTCGAAGCGGTGAAAACGGTGAATGTTAATGTTCCCATCGTCATTCGTATGGAGGGAACGAACGTCGAGAAGGGCCGGGATATCCTCGAGAACTCCGGCCTCGATTTTACTGTTGGAAACGGAATGGCCGATTCCGCCGAAAAGGTGGTGGCGGCCCTCAAACGGTAAGGGAGATTGTTCGTTGACCATTCTAATCAACAAAGAGACGCGTGTTCTCGTTCAGGGGATCACAGGCCGTGAGGGTGGTTTTCATGCCGGGCAGTGTCAGAAATACAGCGAGGAATTCGCCGGCGGCGGCGGAGCGGTCGTCGCAGGAGTCACTCCGGGAAAAGGAGGGCAAACAGCGAACGGCGTTCCGGTGTTCAATTCCGTGGCCGAGGCCGCACGTGAGACTGGCGCCAATGCATCGTTGATTTTCGTGCCTCCCGCCTTTGCGGCCGATGCAATTGTCGAATCCATCGATGAAGGTGTTCCGATAGTCGTATGTGTTACCGAGGGGATCCCGGTGCGGGATATGGTCAACGTCCACAGGCACCGCCAAGGCAAGGATAATGTTCTTATCGGTCCGAATTGCCCGGGCGTCATCTCCCCCGGGGAGTGCAAGATGGGAATCATGCCCGGCCATATTCATAAAAAGGGTTCAATCGGAGTCATTTCCAAAAGTGGGACGCTTACCTATGAAGTGGTGGCCCAGTTGACCGAACAGGGGCTGGGGCAATCCTCGTGCATAGGCATTGGCGGCGATCCGATTATCGGAACGATGTACATCGAACTCCTCCGGCGCTTCGAGGAGGATCCGGAAACGGAAGCCATTATCATGATTGGGGAGATTGGCGGTACGGCCGAGCAAGATGCCGCCCGCTGGGCCAAGGACAATGTAAAGAAACCGATGGTTGGTTTCATCGCGGGGCAGACCGCTCCTCCAGGCCGGCGCATGGGCCATGCCGGAGCGATTATCTCGGGCGGGGTAGGGACAGCCGCCGAAAAGATGCGTGCGATGGAGGAGTGCGGTATCCTGGTATCGAAGAGTCCGGCCGACATGGGCATCACCATGGTGGAGGCCTTGAAAAGGGCTTAATTCAAACTCGCTTTTTCATTTCCCGAAACCGCATTCATCATGCAGGTCTTCAATGAGGAGCAATATTTAAATGGAGCGGACTTTTGCGATGATTAAGCCCGACGCCACCGAGCGCGGGATTGCCGGAAAAATTATTTCACGTATCGAGGAGGAGGGTTTTCGAATCCTGGGGATGCGGCTGATCAATATGACCAAGGCGCAGGCCGAGGGGTTTTACGCCGTTCACCGGGAGCGACCGTTCTTCGGTGATCTGACCTCCTTTATGTCCTCTGGGCCAACGGTGGTCCTGGCGCTGGAGCGTGAGGAGGCCATCAGACATTGGCGGGATGTGATGGGTGCGACAAATCCGGAGGAGGCCGCCGCGGGATCAATTCGCAAGGAGTTTGGAGAGAGCATCGAGCGAAATTCCACTCATGGCTCTGACGCGCCCGACACGGCGGCGTTTGAGTTGGGCTACTGGTTTCCCGGTTTCGAGATTCCCTAGCCGTTTAGGTGTAGGAGGATTGCAAGTATGCGTCTCAACGGCAAGGTGGCTATCGTAACCGGCGCCAGTCAGGGTATCGGCCAGGTTATCGCGCAGGTGGCGGCCCGCGAGGGTGCGGTAACGATTCTCGCGGCGCGCTCTGGAAATAATCTTAAGGCTACCTCGGAGATGATCGCCGATGCGGGTGGCGAATCCCACGTCACTCCCGTCGATATTACGGACGAGGTTTCGGTGAAAAATTTAATGGATGAGACCGTTTCCCGGTTTGGAACTCTCGATATTCTGATCAATAACGCTGGTGTCGCGGGGCCCATGAAAGCGGTCGAGGAGATTTCGGCCGAGGAATGGGAGGAGTGTTTCGCGGTGAACGTGACCGGGATGTTTTTGTGCTGCAAGCACGCCATCCCGGTTATGAAGGAAAAACGATCCGGGCGGATCGTCAATATCAGTTCACTGAGCGGGAAGCGCCCTCTGGTCCATCGATCGCCCTATACCGCCTCGAAGATGGCTGTCATCGGACTTACGCGCACCCTTGCTTTCGAGGTGGGTGAATTTGGAGTCACCGTGAACACAGTGTGCCCCGGCGCAACGGAGGGAGAGCGCATCAGGCTTGTCATCGAAAACGAGTCGAAGGCGCTGGGCATCTCTCTTGAGGAAGCCGAAAAGAATTTCACCGGCGCGGCTGCGCTCAAGACGTTCGTCACGCCAGAAGACACCGCCAATATGTGCGTATATCTTTGCTCCGAAGAGGGCAGGCACATGACCGGCCAGGATATCAACGTAACGGCCGGGCTTTGCTGGTATTAATGATTTGGGGACTTGGCGCAACGAGGATTTTTGGATGATGTCGGAGGAAGGCCGTTGCGCTTAAAAAATAAGGTGGCCATCGTCACCGGTGCCAGTCAGGGTATCGGGCAGGTTATCGCCAGCCGGATTGCCGGGGAAGGTGCACGGACTGTCATCGCCGCCCGAAACGAACTCAACCTCCAAAGAACCGCGAAGAAAATCACTTCGGACGGAGGGGGCTGCCTCGTCGCTCCGACAGACCTCACCGATAATAGTGCTATAGAACAATTGATCGATAAAACACTCTCCGAGTACGGCACGATTGACATTCTCATCAACAATTCAGGAATCGCCGGCCCCACCAAGCGGTGCGAAGACGTGTCTCGCGAAGAATGGGATAATTGTTTTTCGGTGAATATGACTGGTGTTTTTCTCATGACCCGGGCCGTATTGCCGATAATGAAGAAAAACCGTAGCGGAAGAATCATCAACGTGAGCTCGGTAACCGGCAAACGCCCCCTCCCCGGCCGCACCCCCTATGCGGCCTCGAAGATGGCGCTCATCGGGTTTACCCGCACCCTGGCGTTCGAGGTGGGCGAGTACGGCATTACGGCCAATACCATTTGTCCGGGTTCCACCGAGGGCCCGCGCATTAAGCGCGTTTGCGAGGAAATGGCGCTCGCCGAAAATATTTCATACGAGGATGCAGCCGCCACTTTTACCGCCCCCGCCGCGTTGAAGCGCTTTGTCCGGCCCGAAGACCACGCTGCGGCATGTATTTTTCTCGCTTCCGAAGACGGAGCGAATATTACCGGACAGGACATCAACGTTTCAGGCGGTCTGACCTGGTATTAGCCCCTCGTGTGAAGAAATCCCGCCCCATGCTATGCTAACCGGTTGTTTGTGCCGCTACACTGTTTTTATCCTTGGTTTTATTGCTGGAGATTTGGATGGTTCCCGCCAACGGCCGGCCGCGGCGTCAACGGAAAATCGTCATACGCGGTGCGCGCGAGCATAATCTTAAAGACCTGAATCTCGATATCCCCCGCGACAAACTCGTTGTCGTTACGGGCCTGAGCGGGTCGGGGAAGAGCAGTCTCGCTTTCGATACGCTTTACGCCGAGGGCCAGCGGCGCTATGTAGAGTCTCTTTCGGCCTATGCCCGCCAGTTCATGGATCAGATCGACAAGCCCGACATCGATTCCATCGAGGGCCTCTCGCCCACCATAGCCATCGAACAAAAGACCGTCAGCAAAAATCCGCGTTCCACGGTGGGTACGGTAACGGAAATTTACGATCACATCCGCTTGCTTTATGCCCGGGTGGGTACCCCTCACTGCCCCTCCTGCGGGGAGCCGATGAACGCGCTCAAGATGGAGCAGATGGTCTCGCGCGTCATGGACATGACGCCCGGGACTTGTCTTCAGATACTTGCGCCGATTGTCAGGGGGCGCAAGGGAATTTACCGCAAGGAGCTCGAAGCCCTCGAGCGGAAAGGGTTCGGGCGGGTCCGGATTGACGGTCATTATTTCGACTTGGGCACGGAGATCATTCTCAAGCGCCACATGAAACACAATATCGAGGTCCAGATAGATCGCCTGGTCGTGAAGCCGGGTCTCGAGCGGCGTCTCATCGACTCCATCGAAACAGCGTTTTCGCTTTCGAGCGGTTTGATTATTTTTCAGGATGAGAATGGACCGGAATATCTTTTCAGCCAGGATTTCTCGTGCGCAAGGTGCAATGTAACCCTTCCAGAGACCGCGCCCCGGATGTTTTCCTTCAACAGCCCCTACGGCGCTTGTGAGATGTGTGGCGGTTTGGGGGTCGTACGCAGGATGGACCCGGCCCGGGTGGTGCCCGACCTCGAGTTGTCGATTGATGAGGGAGCAATCGTCCCCCTGTCGGGGAAAAGAAGTTTTCTCTCTTCCGTTGTCGATGCGGTGATTGAGGAATACAAAATTCCGCGGGACCGCCCCTTCGGAAAAATTTCGAAGAAACACCGCGATTTATTGATGTTCGGAACCAACGGAAGAAAGTTGAAAATCCGTCATAAGACGGCCAAGCGCACGCTTAGGCGCGAGCGGGTCTTCGATGGTATTTTGAGTGCAATCAGGGAGCGGTTTGATAAGTCCGCGAGCGACAACATCCGTGCGGACGCCGAACAATATATGAGCGCCTTGCCGTGCGAGGGCTGTGGCGGCGCCAGGCTCCGGCCCGAGAGTCTCGCCGTCACTTTCGGCGGCAGTAATATCGGGGAAATATGCGCCCTATCCATCGCCAGGTGCCGCGCCTTTTTCAGTGAGATGGCGGCGCTCTACGCGCAGGATCCAGTTGCCGAGCGGGTTCTCAAGGAGATTACGGAAAGGCTCGATTTTCTGTCCCGGGTCGGGCTGGATTACCTGACGCTGAATCGTCCGACGGCCACATTGAGCGGCGGAGAAGGCCAGCGGGTCCGCCTGGCGAGCCAGATTGGAGCCTCTCTCGTCGGAGTTTTGTATATCCTCGATGAGCCGAGCATCGGCCTGCACCAGCGCGACAACCGTCGTCTTCTGGATACGCTCGCTAAACTGCGCGACTTGGGGAACACTGTAATTGTCATCGAGCATGATCGCGACACCATCGAAAGCGCCGACTACGTTGTGGATTTGGGTCCGGGCGCCGGCGAGCATGGCGGTTGGCTGGTGGCTTCGGGAAGTCCCGATGAAATTATCCAAACCCCAAATTCGTTGACCGGCCGTTATCTCAGCGGCGAGAGCCGAATTTCATCACCCCAGGGACGCCGCGCTCCCCGAGAGAGGTATATCAAGATAATTGGCGCCAGCCAGCACAACCTCAAGGATTTGGACGTGGCCATTCCCTTGGGTCTTCTGGTTTGCGTCGCGGGGGTGAGCGGAAGCGGCAAGAGCACTTTGGTCGAGGAAACACTATACCGGGCTCTTTCGCAGAAACTCTACCGCTCGCTCGCAACGCCCGGAGAGCATCGGTCCATCGAGGGAGGCGAGGAGGTCGATAAGGTAATCGACATCGATCAATCGCCCATCGGCCGCACCCCGAGAAGCAATCCGGCCACATATAGCGGCGTTTTCTCCCCGATAAGGGACATTTTCGCGAAAGTTCCCGAGGCGAGAAAAAGAGGCTATAAACCCGGTCGCTTCAGCTTTAACGTAAAAGGCGGCCGCTGCGAGGCTTGTCAGGGTGACGGCACCATCCGCATGGAAATGCACTTTCTTCCCGATCTTTATGTCCGGTGCGGAGAATGCCGCGGCAAGCGCTTTAACCGGGATACGCTCGATATCCGCTACAAGGGGAGCACTATTGCCGATGTCCTCGAAATGACCGTGGATCATGCGTCCCTGTTTTTCGAAAATCTCAACGAAATACGCTGGAAACTCAAAACGCTTCAGGATGTCGGGTTGGGATATCTCCGTTTGGGGCAGTCTGCTACTACCCTGAGCGGAGGAGAGGCCCAGCGCCTTAAACTGGCGAAAGAACTCTCCCGGCGCGCCACCGGACGGACGCTTTACATCCTCGACGAGCCAACGACGGGGCTTCATTTCGCCGACATCGAAAAACTCCTGTCGGTTCTTCATCAGCTGGTGGACCAGGGGAACACCGTCATCATTATTGAACACAACATAGACGTGATTAAATCGGCGGACTATATCGTTGACTTGGGACCCGAGGGAGGAGAGGAGGGCGGCTACCTCATCGCCGCCGGCTCTCCGGAGGAAATCGCCGAGGTCGGAGAATCCGCCACCGGGAAATTCCTTCGCGAAGCCTTCGAAAAAACAGCACTCCTTTCGGGCGCCAAGGGATAGATGGCCATCCGGACCGGATCGGTCTAGCCATGTCAGGTGAAGAAAAGCGGCGCGTGGTCCTGTGGATTGAGTACGATGGCTCGGATTTTCACGGTTGGCAATTTCAGCCCGGCCAGCGCACCGTCCAGTCCGATATCGAGACCGCCCTCTCGGTAATGTGCAAGGAGAAAATTCGCGTCATCGCGTCCGGGCGCACCGATGCGGGGGTTCATGCCCTGGGGCAGGTGGCGCACTTCGACACCACTTCCTGGATTTCTCCCCAAAAATTCCGCCTTGGGCTGAATTCCATGCTCGAGAGGGATGTTTCCGTCCTCGATTGCCGTGAGGCGGTGTCCCCTTTTCATGCGCAATATGATGCCGTGCGTAAGACCTATCGCTACAGAATATTGACGCGAAGGGCGCCGAGCGCCCTCAGGAGGAATCAGGTCTGGCATCACCGCAGGAAGCTGGATATTGATCTGATGCGAAATGCGGCGGCCTACTTCGTCGGTGAGCGGGATTTCGCCAGTTTCTGCCCGGAAAATACGGAGGCGTCCTCGACGGTTCGCCGTTTGGATCGGCTGGATGTCGCGGTGAACGGAGATGAGATATGGGTCGAGGTCACTGCGGAGGGCTTTCTTCGTTTCATGGTGCGGACCATTGTGGGTACGCTTGCCGAGGTGGGCCGTGAAGAACGGTCGCCGGACTCCATTCCCGAGATTTTCGAGGCGCGGGATAGGAACCGGGCGGGCCTGAATGCCCCCGCCCGGGGGTTATGCCTTGTATGCGTGCATTACGGGGACAAGCTCCCGCCTCCCGGCGACAGACGGGGGGATGTTGAGGAGCCAGAGACTTGACGGCCAGGGGGGGTATATGCGATTTTTCAGCCGTTCGAACCGAATAAATTCGTGGAGTTGACGAAATGATTAGTCGTTACCAGAATGAAATTGCCTGGCCTTGGCGAATAGAAGCCAAATTTCAGTGGGGAGGTCCGTCCGCGGCCGGTTAGATTCTTTCGAATCGATAAGGTATGCGCCATGGCGGATTCTCCGTATCCTCCATGGCTTTTTTTTATGAGGTGGCCGTCTTGGCCGCCTTAGTGAGGTGAGTATGACGCAGCAGCCGTATGTGCCCGGCCGGGAAGAATTCATTGAGCTTGCGAACCGGGGGAATATCATTCCGGTTTACCGCGAGGTCCTCGCCGATTTGGAGACTCCCGTCTCGGCTTATCTGAAGATCGCGGACGATCCCTATTCGTTCCTGCTCGAGAGCGTGGAGGGTGGGGAGAAATGGGCCCGGTATTGCTTTTTGGGGAGCCGCCCTTCCGCCGTTTTCGAGAGCAAGGGGAAGACGATTCGGGTGACGAAGGACGGGGATACCCGAGAATTCCAAAGCGAGGATCCCATTGCCTCCCTGAGGGATTTGTTGAAGGACTATCGTTGCGTGGATGTGCCGGGTCTCCCCCGCTTCTGGGGTGGAGCGGTGGGCTATATGTCATACGATATGATTCGGTTCATCGAGCGGATTCCCGAGGTGGCCAGCGACGACCTGGAGATGGCGGAGAGTTGTTTTATGCTCACCGATACGCTGGTGATATTCGATCATGTGGCCCAGCGTATGAAAGTGGTCGCGATGGCGCATGTTGGCGATGGCGGGGGCGAGGGAAACGCGGCCGCCGCCTACGAGGATGCTGTCGGAAGAGTTGATTCTCTCGTCGAACGGTTGGCCGGGCCGGGCGTTCCCCCGCCGACGGAGCCTCCCGCACCTCCCGCGGGGGATTTGTCGGGTCATCCGGTTCCGGGGATGGCCGGGCTGACTTCCTCTTATTCGAAGCCGGAATTCGAGAGACATGTGGGCGAGACGGTTGAGATGATCCACGCCGGCGAGGCAATTCAGGTTGTATTGTCGCAGCGTCTCGAGAGCGCCCTTGACGTTCATCCGTTTGCCATCTACCGGGCTCTCCGCACGGTGAATCCTTCTCCCTATATGTTCTACCTGGGTTTGGGGGAAACGACGGTTGTGGGAGCGTCGCCCGAGGTACTCGTTCGCCTGGAAGGCGACAAGGTCGAGGTGCGCCCCATTGCGGGGACCCGCCGCCGGGGGGCGAACGAGGACGAAGACCTCGCCCTCGAAGAGGAGCTTCTCGCCGACGAAAAAGAGCGCGCCGAACACATCATGCTCGTCGATTTGGGTCGGAACGATGTTGGCCGCGTTTGCGAGAGGGGAACGGTTCGCGTCACCGAGCAAATGACGATTGAGCGATACAGCCACGTCATGCACATCGTCAGCAACGTGGTCGGCAAGCTCGAATCCGGGAAGGACGCCTACGACGTTTTGCGGGCGACTTTTCCCGCCGGGACGGTTTCCGGGGCGCCGAAGGTGAGGGCCATGGAGATCATCGAAGAGAGGGAGCCGGTCCGGCGCGGCCCCTACGCGGGGGCGGTGGGCTATTTCGGTTTTGACGGAAATATGGACACCTGCATCGCTATCCGCACGCTTTATGTCCGGGGCGGAAGGCTCTATCTTCAGGTGGGGGCCGGAATCGTCTCGGACTCCAGGCCCGAATTCGAATACGAGGAAACGATTAACAAGGCGCGGGGAACGCTTCGGGCCCTCGAGGTGGCGCGGAGCGGGCTTCTTTAAGAACAAGCCTTGAGTTTGAGGAGGTGGAACGTTGTCACGTGTGTTGATGATAGATAACTACGATTCGTTCACCTACAATCTGGTTCAATATCTCGCCGAATTGGGGGCGGAGGTCACCGTTTGGCGAAACGACCGGTTTAAATTGGACGATATCGATGACTTCTCGCCGGAATTGATCGTGATTTCGCCGGGGCCCAGCGTCCCCGAGAGGGCGGGGCATTCGGTCCCCTTGGTCAAGCGCTATGCGGGAAAATTCCCTCTCGTTGGCGTTTGTCTGGGGCACCAGTCAATCGCGGCCGCTTTCGGGGCGCGCATCGTCCGCGCGGAGCGAATCATGCACGGAAAAACCTCCGAAGTGCACCATGACAATAAGGGGCTTTTCAGGGATATGCCGAATCCCATGACGGCGACCCGGTATCACAGCCTTATCGTCGAACGCGACTCGGTGCCTGATGATATCGAGATATGCGCGGAAACCGCGGAGGGGGAAATCATGGGTATCCGGGTCAAGGGTATTCCCGTTGCCGGGGTGCAGTTTCACCCGGAGTCGATTCTGACGCCCGACGGAAAATCCCTCCTGCTGAACGCTCTTGAAGGCGGGGCGGCGGTCCTGCCATAGATCATGAGGTTGAGAGCTATCCCGGGGCGAGGTATTGTCAAATATGGAGATTTCAGGCGAGAGGCCGAGCGAGGTAGGCGCCGAGAGCGTCCTTCGTAAGTAATTGTTATTATTTATTTTAATCCCCCATGAAGTAATTCGGTGAGGTGAGTCAGATGATTCAGGATGCCATCGCAAAGCTGGTTGATGGCCTGCACCTTTCGGCCGTTGAAGCGGAAACGGTAATGGATCAAATCATGACGGGCGAGGCGACCCCCGCCCAAATTGGTGGGTACCTGGTGGCGCTTCGCATGGCCGGCGAGACACCCGATGAAATCGCGGGGAGTGTCCGGTCCATGCGGGCCAAGGTTACTCCGGTAAAATCGAAACATCCTCTTGTCGTGGACACCTGCGGCACAGGGGGGGACGGGACGCAGACATTCAACATCAGGACACCGGCCGCCTTTGTCGTCGCCGGGTCGGGTCAACCTGTGGCGAAACATGGAAACCGCTCGGTTTCGAGCAAATCGGGAAGCGCTGACGTGCTTAAGGCGCTTGGCGTGAACCTTGAAATTCCACCGGAGCAGGTGGGACGCTGCCTGGATGAGGCTGGATTTGGATTCCTGTTCGCGCCCGCCCTTCATGGCGCGATGAAGCACGCTATCGGCCCCCGCCGTGAGCTAGCTATGCGCAGTATTTTTAATATCATGGGTCCACTGACCAATCCCGCCGGCGCGCAGTGCCAACTCGTGGGCGTCTATGCGCCACAATTGACGGAAATGGCCGCCACTGTGCTGGGTCAGCTGGGCGCCCAGCGGGCGTTCGTGGTTCATGGTCTCGACGGGATGGACGAGATTACCCTGACGGGTCCAACTCGCGTTTCGGAGTGGGATGGGTCGGAGGTCAAGACCTACGAAGTCCGTCCCGGGGATGCGGGTCTCTCCGAAGTCATGGCGCGGGACCTTGTCGGTGGCTCCCCCGAGGATAACGCCAAAATTCTCCGAAGCATCCTCGAGGGTGATGAAGGGCCGCCACGCGATGTGGTTCTCCTCAACGCCGCAGCGGCCCTCATGGCAGCGGGCAAGGCCACGGACCTCAAGGATGGCGTCGCAACAGCGGCGGATTCCATCGATTCCGGAAATGCTTTGAAGGCGCTTGAGCGCCTGGTCGAGGTCTCGAACGAGTGACGCTTAGAACCCAAACGGTTCTCGACGATATCGTCGAGGGTGTCCGAGAGGATATGTCCGGAGATCGCGGCAGGCGCCCGATGGGTGAACTTCGGTCGCGCGTGGCCGATATGCCCGGCACCCTGGAATTCGGGGAGGGCATCCGTAAACCCTCCGGTTCGGATACTGACCGGATAAGGGTTATTGCCGAGGTCAAGCGCGCCTCTCCCTCTCAGGGAACAATTTCCGAGGAGGTCGATCCGGCCAAAGTGGCGGGCCGTTATGCCGAAGGAGGCGCGGCCGCCGTATCCGTTCTGACCGAGCGGCGGAAGTTTCGGGGGAGCATCGATGACCTTCGCGCCGTGCGGGAGGCGGTAAGCCTTCCCGTTCTCAGGAAGGAATTTATTTTTGATCCCTATCAGGTGTTCGAGGCGAGAGAGGCGGGGGCCGATGCGGTTCTTCTTATTGCGGCTATCCTGGAGAAGGCTGCTCTGGAAGATCTTCGCTGCCAGGCGGAGGAGTTGGGCATGGACGCTCTCGTTGAAATTTACGCCGGCGAGGAGGTGGAGCGTGTGCTTGGTTCCGGCGCACGGATCGTTGGCGTCAACAACCGCAATCTGAAAACGTTTGAGGTGGATACCCGTCATACTTTCAAGATTCGTTCTCAGGTGATAGCGGAGATGAATGAAGATTTGACTTTCGTCTCCGAGAGCGGAATTTTCGGTTGGGAAGAGGTCGCACCGCTCGTTGAGGCCAGTGTGGACGCCATATTGGTGGGTGAATCCCTCATGCGCGCCCCATCGCCCGAGGCCCTTTTAAGAGAGCTGCGCGGTCTGAAAGACTAGGGTTATGGAGTACTTTGGTTCCGGAATTTCCCTTAATATGAGAAGTGCGTCTGATTTCGCGGTATCTTGGAAGTCACCGATATGTGCGCCCTCAAGCCGGAAACGTGTCATGGCTACGTGTCATGATGGAGGAGAGCCCGATGTATGAAGAGGTGAGTTATTTCAGCGAAGGGCTGAAGATTGCGGCTTATCTTTACAAGCCCAAGGGCTGGAAAGCGGGCGATTCACCCGGCCCCGCGGTTATCTCCCTCCATGGTTATAGCGGGATGAAGGATGTGTACGGGCTCGATGTTCCCCGGCGACTCTCGGAGGAGGGTTATTTCGTTCTTGCGCCCGATCACAGGGGTTTTGGGGTCAGCGAGGGGGAGCGCGGTCGCCAGCGCCCGCTGGAGCAGGCCCAGGATACCTACGATGCCATTAGCTTCATGGAAACGGTCGATGGAGTTGACCCCGAAAGAATCGGAATATACGGGACCAGCTTTGGCGGCGCGAACGCCATCTGGGTGGCGGCCTTCGATGAGCGTGTGAAGGTCGTGGTGACGTCGGTGGGCGTGTTCGAGGGCGAGCGGTGGATGCGTTCGGTTCGCCGGCCTCACGAGTGGGCCGCGTTCAAGGAAAGGGTCCGCGAGGCGGCTCGCAAGCGCGTCGAGACCGGCGAGAAAACCGAGGTCCCTCTGACGGAGATGATGCTCTGCGATCCGCACACCGAAAGCGTAATCAAGGGGCACCACCAGAAAGACCACCGCTATGTAGGCGATTACGACCTCGAAAGCGCGGAGGCTTGTTGGCGCTACAAGCCCGAATGGGTGGCTGAGCGAATCGCTCCCCGGCCGGTGATGATCATTTATTCGGAAAACGACATGCTCGTTCCGGTCGATCAGCAGCTCGCCTGCTACGAGGCGTGCGGGGAGCCCAAGAAACTCGTCAAGCTGCCGGGTGCGCAGCACTACGAGAGCTATTATTTCGTCCGGCCGGATTTGCACGAGATCGGAATGAAGGAAGCGGTGGGCTGGTTCGA
>JAVEPB010000162.1 GCA_030922375.1 bacterium
TAATCGAGGCGTCGGTCTGGATGAAGTTATCGTAGGGGCCGGCGCCGATTACTCTTCCCTTGGCGCTGACGATTCCCGCTGTAACGGTGTGCGCGAGACCAAAAGGATTTCCAATCGCCACCACCCAGTCTCCTACGCGCAATTTGTCGCTGTCGCCGAGTTTGACGGCGGGGAGTTTTTCGCCGGCCTTTATCTCGATGCGCAAAAGAGCGATGTCCGTTCTCGGATCCCGGCCGACGACTGTGGCCTTTCGCCGTTTTTGATCCTGCGTCACCACGGTGATTTCCGAGGCCTTTTCGATTACGTGGTTGTTTGTGAGAACCAGCCCTTCCTTGGAATCGACAATGAGGCCGGAGCCAAGGTTTGATCTTTTTTGCCTTTGGCGCGGAAGTTCTTTCGGTTTCGGGAATCCGGGAGGCTGCTGCCCTTCGAAAAATCTCCGAAACATCTCGCTCCACGGGTCACCCGGAAGACCGGGAATTCCTCCCCGGGATTGAATGATGGTCTCGGAACTGATGTTTACGACAGATGGTTTCAGGCGCTCGGCCAGATCAGCCAAGGACGGGAGCGTGTTTATTCCTGCCGCGGGAGCGGTACGGGCTTGCGTCCCGATTACAACCGCAATGGCAAAGAGAAACGCAAAAAATACCGGAATTCCCGCTTTTCGGAGCCAAAGGTGTATTCGTTGGTTGATCAGTGACATTTTGGGACCTTCCATTTCGAAACTGAATTAAGCGGCATGGTTCTCCGCGTATTTCGACGTTTTGGGTTCCATTCTGAGACCCTGTTCAGTCTATTTCGCGATATATGGCGAAACCTGAACGCAGGTAAATTAATTAAAAAACAACCGATACCGATATTCTCCCCAACGAATATCCCCGGAATCCATGGCCTGCGAGGACAGAAACACCGGGCAAACACCATACCAGCCCAGAAACCATTACTATAAATAGCTAAATTTTCTATGATTATGGAACTCCCCACAATTTATAGTTAATTGGGGCACCCATCCCCTTTATATTCTAACACTTAGCCCCTTCTTGCAATGAGAAAACTTTTATTTTTCCTCGGTCCTGTAATCTCCATTATTTCGAAGGTTTAAAATTGGGAACTTTGCTCTCCGGGTGATGCCCCGGGTTGTGCGAATGACTTTCCTCATTTTGCTCCACACCAAAAAGACTTGGCCGGATTTCTTGTGCGGGTGGTTCTCCCCGTCAGGGGGCCATATGATGCCGCTTCCCGGAAGGCGCCCATCCCGCTTTACATTCTTCGAAAGGGAAATTTCTTGACTCCCGAGAGCGAAACCATTCTCTTGGCCCTTGCTTCGGCCATTTTGGCGGCAGCCTCGAGTATTGCGTTTGCCCGTGCGCTGCCGAAAGTGGGCTCCTTTGCCCTCGCTCAGGCCGCAAACCTGGGAAATGCGCTTATTCTGGGGGTTATTGGATTTTGGATTTTTGATATCACTATTTTCCGGTGGGAGGCGCTTGCTTGGTTCGGGGTGTTGGGAATTTCCAATTATTGCATCAACCGATGGATTTTTTTTATGGGGATGCGGGCGATGGGCCCCTCGCGCCACGTCACGATCACCAGTTTGGCCCCATTCCCCGCTTTGGTGGTTGCGATTCTGGTATTGGGAGAGGAGCCGGGCGCTCTTGTTTTTTTCGGAACGGCGCTGGTGATTATCGGTGTCATAACAGCAATTTACTCTCCCTCCGAGGGAAGATGGTTTCATGCCGGAATCGGGTGGTCACTAGCCTGCATGCTGGTGTTCACGGCGGGTGGCTATATGCGTAACCGGGGCATGCACATTATGCCGGCCCCCGTATTTCTGACCGCTTGGGGTGCCTTGATCGCCGTGCCGACGGCGGAAGTTTTTCGCAAGATACTCCCCAAACATTTTTTTTCCTGGGAGGGTGCGGGGTGGGCCCTCGCACCCGTTATTATCTTGGGCATCGTGCTGAACAGCGCGCAACAGGTTATTATGAATTTCTCTCTCAAGGGGCAGATGTCCCTGGCTATTCCGATCATGAGCGCAACGCCTGTGTTCGTGATGGTGCTGTCGGCGATATTCCTGCGCGACCTTGAACGCCTGAACCGCCGAGTGGTAGCGGGTATTCTAATGACGATGATTGGAATGGCCGCTATTGGCGTCGGCCGGCATGGCTGACTTGAAAGGCTCGAATTGACCGACAACACGGCAGGGATTACATGGGCCTTGATCGCCGCGATTGTACTGGCCTTCCAGGGAGTGGCCTCTGTTCGACCCCTTCAGAAAATGGGAGTTCTCGCGGCTGCCCTTCTGACGAATGTCGTCAACGTCGTTGTTCTCGGTGTGCTGGGTTTTTTCTTCTACGAAGAGGGACAGGCGAGCCTGGAGGGAATGGCCTGGTTCGCCCTTCTCGGAATCACGGCCTACAGCTTCGGCCGCTTCGTTTACTACAAGGCCCTCTTTACAATCGGCCCGCCCAGGCTGACCACCTTGTCGACCACCGCCCCTTTGCTCTCCATTCTGCTGGCAATTTTGTTTCTCGCGGAGCGGCCGGGACCGGCGGTCTTCACCGGAACCGCTTTGGTGATCTCGGGGGTCATTCTCGTAAGCTACGAACCCTCCGAGGAGGGGTGGTTTCAAAAAGGAATGCTCTGGGGATTCGCAAGCGCCCTCTCCCTCGGAGTAAGCATGTTTATCCGGAAAAAAGGGATTGTCGCTTTTCCCAATCCCATGCTTACGGTTGCGTGGGCTAATTTGATTGGGGCGCCTGTTCTCTATAGCCTCAAGTTGATAGTGCCGCCTCATTTGTTCAGGTGGGGAGGACGGTCAGCGGTTGTCGCCATTGCCCTTCTGGGAATTTTGAATGCAGCGAACCAGGTATTCATGAATATGGCGGTCAAAACCGGAGACGTCAGCGTCATTACGCCCATCATTACGTCATCTCCGATTTTCTCTCTTTTGTTTACGGCTATCCTCCTGCGGGGGATTGAGCGTGTTCGCCCCGCGATGGTTTTTGGCGTGGCGTTCACTGTCGGAGGAATGATCTTAATCGTCATCGGACGTTGATTCACGCCCGTTTGGGGAGTAGTCTGAAGACCTTCGGAACCCGAGAAATTTTCCCGTTTGACGGGATTTTACCAAACCCGATTGCGTTCTAACGGGTCTTGGTCATCCCTGGGGGCCGCCACCAAATCACAGATATGGAGGAATGTGAAATGGGAGACAAGGCATTCATCGATTCGTTCCTGGCGGAAAAAAGGATGTGCCGCTTTTCGGTGACCCGGAAGGACGGCGGCCAGATCATCCGGCCTATTTGGTACATTTGGGAGGGTGGAAAGTTCCTCATCAGTACCAAGACAATCGGCGTCCACACCCGCATCGTCAAGCGAAATCCTAAAATATCCATTGTTGTGGATAAGGACGACCCTCCCTACGCCGCCGTGGTTTGCGAGGGCGAGGTCGAACTCATCGAGGGCGTCGGAACGGACCACGACCTCATCGGGCGGTGCGCCGAGCGCTATCTGGGCCCCGAAATCGCCCCCAAGTTCATGGCCGGCCCGGTCGCCCAGGTGGACCGGGTACGGTTCATCGTTCACCCCAATCGCTGGACGATTTGGAACGCCGGCGCCGATCCGCCCTTCAGCGCCAGGCCGGGCGACTACTCTTAGCGCCTTCGGAAACGAGTAAAACAAGCCGGATAGGGTCCGCGGCAAAGACCCTGCCCGGCTTGTTTTTTGCGGGTTTTCCATCTCAAGGTTTTCTTTGTCCGGTACAGGCCTCCTCCGCTAGAGGACGCCCGGGCCGCCTCGGGATTCCCTCGGCGCCACCTCGCGCACGCGCCGCTACATGCCTCCTCCGCTAGAGGACGCCCGGAGTCACCTCGCGCACGCGCCGCCAGATGACGATAACGAAAAGAACGATTCCGCCAAGCTGGGCCAGCGCCGATAAAATGAGCATAAACCGAGCGGCCGGGTGTGCGGTCCTCCAGAGCCAGGGCTCGCCCGCCACCCGAAGCGCCAGACCGCCCACCGTGAGATAGTAGATTCCGTAAACGCTGGGCAGGTGATATCGCCCCTTTGTTTCCGGGTGTTCTCCCTTCATCAGGGGAAACATCCACAGCGCGACGCCCATCACCATGAGACCGAGCCAGCCGACGAAACCGAGGTGGGCGTGGAGCAGCAGCAGATCTCGAGGCATCCGCATGAGCCAGATAGCGTTTGCCAACATGAACAAAGCGCCCGAGGCGAAGGTGAGGATGAAACAAAAAAGACTCGTTTTTATAAAAAGGCGGATAACAGGGGGCATGGGGGCATCTCCTCTGGATAATATCGCGGTGGACCGACTCCTCCAGCTTATACGGGTTCGCCAGCATATACGGGATCGCGCCTGGACATGAAGGACTCCCGAAAATGGGCGCGGCTCTTCGTCTGTCTCGCCTTCCACATGATTCTAACCGGTCTCGCCTCCGCCATCTTGGTCCATATCTACGGCGTCGCCCGGCCCGAGAGAATCCTCTTTCTCCCCTCCCTCGCCGCCGCCGTCCTCGTCGGCGCTTTCTACACCTGGGACCGCGAGGGAAACCGCGTCGCCGAGGCGGGAAACCTCGCCGGCGCTCTCGTGGCCCTGCGCCTTTGGGCCGACTTCACCTATCCGCCCGAGGGCGCCGGCCTCTGGGCCGCCCTTTCCGGCTGGCCCGTCTGGGGCTCCTATCTGGCGAACACCCTCGCCATCCTCGCGGCCGGCCGGCTCGCCGAGCGGCGGCGGGGCTAACCCGCCGATATCCCGATAATACCCCTGGAATTTCAGGGAAATGCGCGGAGTTTCGCCCCCGACCCGGTGATGATTCGCGCCTGCCCGGAAGCCGTCCTCACCGGGACCGGAGAGAGAACACCCGGGCCGGCGATAAGAGGTCAGAAAGGCCGGAGGGGAGGCAAGGAGGGCTGGAGAGAGGGGGGATCAGAAGGCGCCGCCGGGCCCGCCAGAGGGGCCGAAATCCCCTTTTCCGCCAGGGGTCCCGGCGGGGTACTGGCCGAATTTTCTAAAAAAATCAGGTTTCCCCAATCCCCCCCGATTGTATAGAATCCCCCCTATCCGATTTGAGTGGTTTGTTTTTCCAACTGCTTGTAATTCCAATTGAAGGAGGGGAGTAGATGAACACTCGTAAAAGATTTTTCGTGATGGCGGCCTCGGCGCTCGCCGCGGGCGGGCTCTTCGCGGCCCAGCCGTCTGCCGCCACCAACATCACCATCGTCGGCGCCAGCAAGCGCGCGCGCGCCGTCCGGATGGCGGCCGGCCGCGCCGAGGCGGTGAACAAGACGAGCAAGACCGTCAACGTCTCCAACCG